>DASZNX010000461.1:0-7098 GCA_035551075.1 Gemmatimonadales bacterium
CGCCTGGGGAGGGGGGGCTTTGTGGGGCACGATCAGTGAGTCAGGAAGTGACCGAGCTTGTCCCGCTTGACGTCGAGATAGGCGCGATTCTCATCGGACGGCGGCGGCACGATCGGCAGTCGCTCGACGATCTGCAGACCGTACCCCTCCAATCCGACAAGTTTCATCGGATTGTTCGTGAGCACGCGGATAGACGAGAGCCCGAGATCGAGGAGGATTTGCGCGCCGATACCGTAGTTCCGGAGATCGGGTTTGAAACCGAGCTTCTCATTGGCTTCGACCGTGTCGTGACCCTCGTCCTGCAGCTCGTAGGCTTTCAGCTTGTTCAGCAGACCGATTCCCCGCCCCTCCTGGTCCAGGTAGACGACGACGCCCGCGCCCTCTGCGGCGATCATGCGCATGGCGCTGTGCAGCTGCCAGCCGCAATCGCAGCGCGCGGAGCCGAAGACGTCGCCCGTAAGGCATTTCGAATGCATGCGGACCAGTACGCCCTGCTTGCCGGCGACGTCGCCGTACACGAGCGCGATGTGCTCCGCCTCATCGACGTCGTTCTTGTAACCGATGATGCGGAACTCGCCGAACGGCGTCGGGAGACGCGCCTGCGCGATGCGATGCACCAGCCGTTCGTGCTTCAGCCGGTAGGCGACGAGCTGCGCGACCGTGATAAACGTGAGGTTGTGCTGCCTGGCGAACTGCTCGAGATCGGCGCGGCGCGCCATCGTGCCGTCGGCGTTGAGGATCTCGCAGATCACGCCGGCCGGATACAGACCCGCGAGACGCGCGAGGTCGATACTGGCCTCAGTCTGCCCGACACGCTGCAACACACCGCCTGGACGCGCGCGCAGCGGGAAGACGTGCCCGGGCCGGCGCAGATCGCTCGGCACGGTCGAGGGGTCGATCGCGACGCGAATGGTGGTCGCGCGGTCGGCCGCGGAAATGCCCGTCGTCACGCCGAAGCGCGCCGCCGCGTCGATGCTGATCGTGAACGCGGTCTCGTGCGATTCGTTGTTGTGCTCGGTCATCTGCGGCAGGCCGAGCGCCTGGCAGCGGTCGGGGGTGAGCGGCATGCAGATCAAGCCACGGGCATGCGTCGCCATGAAGTTGATCATCGACGCGCTGACCTTCTCGGCCGCGCCGATCAAATCACCTTCATTTTCGCGGCGCTCGTCATCGGCCACGATGACGAGCTTGCCCGCGCGAATGTCCGCAATCGCCTGCTCTACTGCGCCGAACGACATAGTTGCCTCACGTACTTTCCGAGAACGTCTGCTTCTACGTGCACGCGGTCGCCGGTCGCCAGTTTGCCCAGTGTCGTATGCTCACGGGTAAATGGCACTAATGAGACTTGTATCACACCGGCCCTGGACAGGGCGTTCACCGTCAGACTCACGCCGTCCACCGTAATCGCGCCGTGCAGGACTGTGGTCTCTTCGACTTCGCGCGGCACGTGGATGTCCACGAGCAGCGCGTCAGTCGCCTCCGCGATTTTCTCGACCGTGCCGACCCCGTCGACGTGGCCCTGGACGAAATGTCCGCCAAGTCGATCACCTGCCTTCAAGGCGCGTTCCAGATTGACGCTGCGCCCCTTCTGCCACTCGCCGATCAACGTGCGTCCCAACGTCGTCTGCACCGCATGGACCGTGAAGCCGCCTTTGACCACTCGCTCCACCGTCAAACAAGCACCGTTGACGGCGATACTTTCGCCCTTCTTCACGCCTTTGTAAGACGCCTTTACACGCAGTTCCACGCCGTTGTTGACGTGCACCGCGTCTATCTTGCCGACCGCATCTACAATTCCGGTAAACATAGCCGTCGATCCAGGACCAATAATGTATCAGAGCCGAGGGCACGCCGCTCCACGACGACCCATCGCGGCGCTTCGGCCAGCGGAAAGGCCGGAATCCCGGGAAAAGCGGGGACCGCTCCCTCTCCCAACCACACCGGCGCCTGAATCCAGTAGAGCCGGTCCACGAGCCCCTCGGCGAGCAGCTTCGTTCCGAGCGCCCCTCCACCCTCACATAACAACGACTGGATCCCGGCGAGCCGCAGTTGGGCAAACGCCTGGGCCAACTGTTGCGGCCGAAACACCCGGACGCCGTTCGCCTCGAGAACGGAGACGTTCGCCGCGGGTGCTTCCTGCGACGCGACGACCCACGTCGGCACTTCACGCGCGGTCTGGACGAGCGAGACACCGAGGTTTAGCATCGCGCGCCGGTCGAACACGATGCGGACCGGCGGCCGGCGCGGCGTCACGCCACCTCGGGCAGTGAGCTGTGGATTGTCGGTGAGCGCGGTCGTTCCACCGACCGCGATCGCATCGAAGCCCGCGCGCAGCCAGTGCACGTGCTCGCGCGCTTGCGGCCCCGAGATCCATTGCGAGCTGCCACCCGCATCCGCGATCCGACCATCGATCGATGTCGCAAGCTTGAGCGCGACGAACGGCCGGTCCGTTTGCAGGCGGGTCGACAGGAACGCCGCATTTTGCGCGGCTGCTTCTTCGGCGAGCAGACCGGCCTCGGTCTCGACGCCCGAACGTTTCAGGATGTCGAAGCCACCGCGCGCATCTAAATCAGGATCACGGACGGCGGCGACGACCCGGCGGATGCCGGCGGCGCGGATCGCCTCGGTGCATGGCGGCGTCTTGCCATGATGCGCGCAGGGTTCGAGCGTAACGACCAGAGTGGAGCCGCGCGCCTTGTCGCCGGCGGCCTGCAACGCATTGACTTCGGCGTGCGGCCCGCCGAACTCGGCGTGCCAGCCTTCTCCGACGACGTCATCGCCGCGCAGGACCACTGCGCCCACCAGTGGGTTCGGCGAGACGTGACCCCACCCGCGCCACGCCAGCTCGAGCGCGCGGCGCATGGCGGCGGGCTCGCGCTCGCTATCTCTCTTCAAACCGGACCGCGGGCGCGTTGGGCTTGCGACTCGCCGCGCGGATCTCCCCGATGATCCAGGTCGCGACGTTGGTGCGTTCGGCGGCGCGCATGGCCGCCTCCACGTCATCGCGCCCCAGGACCGCGATCATCCCGATGCCCAGATTGAACACGCGCCGCATTTCGTCGCGGCTGAGCTGGCCGCCGCGCATCAGGACGCGAAACAAGGGTGGCCACGGCCAACCGCCCGCATCGATGACGGCCTCTGTACCCGGCGGCAAGACGCGGCCCAGGTTCCCAGGGATGCCGCCACCGGTGATGTGCGCGAGCGCGTGCACGCGCGAGAGCACCGGCCTCAGCGTCGCCGCGTAGCTGCGATGCACCGCGAGCAGCACCTGCGCGACTGTTTGACCGGTCTCCGGAAAGGGATCGTCGATACCGAGCTTCAGCCACTCGAACACGATTTTGCGCGCGAGCGTGTACCCGTTCGTATGCAGCCCCGTCGACGCATAGCCGATTAATTGATCCCCCGGCGTCACGCGGTCGCCGTGAATCGCCTGCTCCTCCTCGACAACTCCGACGATAGCACCGGCCAGGTCGTAGTGGCCCGGCGCGTACAGATCCGGGAGCTGGGCAGTCTCTCCTCCAGCCAGCGTCATGTCGTGCGCGCGGCAGCCACGCACGACACCGGCGACGATCTGCGCCGCGATCTCGGGGACCAGAGTCCCGGTAGCGATGTAATCGAGAAAGGCGATTGGGGTGGCGCCGTGCACGAGGATGTCGTTGACCGAATGATTCACGAGGTCCTCGCCGACGGTGTCGTGCACGTTGGCCGCGGCGGCAACCAACACCTTCGTGCCGACGCCGTCCGTGGACATGACGAGTACCGGCTCTTTGTAGCCGTCGGGAACGCGCACCATGCCGCCAAAGCTGCCGACCTTGCCCCGCGCGAGCGGCGTGCGCGTGTTGCGGACCAGCTCGGCGATGCGACGCTTGGCTTCTTCCGCGGTATCGAGATTGACACCGGCGGCCGCGTACCGATCACGCGTCGGCGAGCTCACGTCTCCTCGCCGTCCAGCGAAAAGTGCACGAGGTCGCGGAATGCCTTCACGCGTGCCCGTACCTCCTGCAGCGTGATCTGCTCGAGCCGCTGGACCCCGAATGCCTCGACGGCCAGCGAGCCCATGGCCGAGCCGTACACCATGGCCCGGCGCAGGTTGGGGAACGTGAGGTCGCCGGTGCGCGCCACGTGCGCCATGAAGCCACCGGCGAACGCGTCGCCCGCGCCGGTGGGATCGAAGACTTCCTGGAGCGGATACGCGGGCACTTTGAAAATCGTGTCCGGATCGACCAGCAGCGCGCCGTGATCGCCCTGCTTGATCACGACCATCTTGGGACCGCGGCCGAGGATCCAGTGGGCCGCGCGGTAAATATTCCAGTCCCCCGAGAGCTCGCGCGCTTCGGAGTCGTTGACCATGAGGATGTGGATGTGGCGGAGCAGCTCGAGCAGCAGGTCCTTCTTGCCCTGAATCCAGTAGTTCATCGTGTCGCAGGCGACGAGCGTCGGATCCTTTACCTGATCGAGCACGCTGAGCTGCAGCTCGGGGTCGATGTTGCCGAGGAAGACGTATTTGGCGTTGCGAAACTTGTCGGGAATGCGGGGCCGAAAATCGGCAAACACGCCGAGCCGGGTCTCGAGCGTTTCTCGGCTGTTGAGATCGTAGGAATAGCGTGCCTTCCAGCGGAACGACTCGCCCGGTTGCCGCTCCACTCCCGCCAGATCGACGCCGCGCTTCGACAGCGCGGTGAGATGGGATTCGGGAAAATCGCTCCCCACGACACCCACGACCTGCACGGGATGGAGCACCGCGCCCGCCATCGCAAAAAACACGGCCGCCCCACCGAGCGTGTCGGCGGTTTCGCCGAACGGGGTGATCACGGAATCGAGCGCAATCGAGCCGACGACGAGCAGACCCACGCTACATCCGTTCCGGGGCGCGAATCCCCAAGAGGGTGAGACCGTTCGCCAACACCTGGCGTACCGCGCGCGCCAACACCAGCCGGGCCGCTTCTTCCGGCTCGCCCAGCACGCGGTACTTGTGATACCACGCGTGCGCGATCCGGGCCAGTCCCTCGAGATAACCCGTGATCCGGTGGGGCTCGTAGGCCGCCGCGGCCCGCCGCACGGTGTCCGGAAATTCCGCGAGCTCCTTGATCAATTCGAGCTCCTCCGGCTGTGTCAGCACGGAGAGATCCACTCCCGCGGCGCTGACGCTCTCCGCCTCCCGCGCGGCGACCCGGAAGATCCCGGACATCCGCGCATGCGCCATCTGGACATAGAAAACCGGGTTTTCATCGGTCTGACTCTTCGCGAGATCGACGTCGAATACGAACTGTGAATCCCCGCGCTTCATCAGGAAGAAATAGCGCGCCGCATCGACCCCGGTCTCCTCGAAGAGATCGCGCAGCGAGACGAATTCGCCGCTGCGCTTCGAAAACCGCACCTCTTCCCCACCGCGCATGACGCGTACCAGCTGCACGATTTCGACGTGCAGGAAATCCTTCGGGTACCCGAGCGCCTCGAGCGCCGCCCGCATGCGGGGGATATAGCCGTGGTGGTCCGCGCCCCAGACGTCGATTGCCTTCACGAAGCCGCGCTCGTGCTTGTCCCGATGGTAGGCGATATCAGGGACGAGATAGGTGTACGTGCCATCGCTTTTTTTCAGTACGCGGTCCTTGTCATCGCCGAGCTCGCTCGTGCGGAGCCAGAGCGCGCCATCGGCGGTGAAGACGTGGCCTTTGGCGGCGAGCTCGGCCAGTGCGGCGTCGATCAATCCCCGGTCGTACATCGACGACTCGCTCGACACCACATCGAATCGCACGCCGAACTCCGCCAGATCCGCGTCCTGCTCGGCGCGCTGCGACCGGACACCGATCTCCCGCGAGCGCCGAATGCCTTCCTCCTCCGGAAGGTCGGCAAACTTTTTCCCCTCCTTCTTGAGAACTTGCTGCGCCAGCTCCCGGAGGTACTCGCCGTGATAGCCACCTTCAGGAATTTCCGCCTGACGACCGGCTGCCTCCTGGATACGCGCCCACAACGAGCGCGCCATCTTGTCGATCTGGGTCCCGGCATCGTTGACGTAGAACTCGCGCGTGACCTGCCACCCAGTCCACTCCAGCAACGCGGCGAGCCCGTCGCCCAGCGCGGCGCCACGCCCGTGGCCGACGTGCAGCGGCCCGGTCGGGTTGGCGGACACGAATTCGACATTGACCGCCTTTTTTTCTCCGACATCGCTCCGGCCGTAGCTCTTCCCTGCGGCGATGATCGCGGGGAGCACACTGACGACCTGCTCTCCCGCCAGGAAGAAATTGATGAATCCGGGCCCGGCGATCTCCATCTTTTGCACGAGTCCCGACGGCAGCTCGATGTTCGCAACCAGACGCTCGGCGATGGCGCGCGGCTTTTCTCCCAACGTCTTCGCCAGCGCGAGCGCGAGGTTCGTGGCGAGATCGCCGTGCGTCGGATCGCGCGGGCGCTCGATGACGACGTCCACGTCGGACGCGCCGAGTCTGGACGCCGCCTGAGCCAGCGCCGCGCGGATCACCTCGGGGGCAGGAGCCTTCACTTGTCGGAGCTGGAGTCTTTCTTCTTCGCCGGCGCAGGCGCCGGCTTCTCAGTCTTCTCTGCCTTTTCTTTCTCGGGTTTCTCGGCGGCGCGTTTGTAATCGGTATGGTAGAACCCCGAGCCCTTGAACACTATCCCCGCGCCGCCGGAAATCTGCCGCTCCGCGCGCTTGCCGCAGATCGGGCACTTGGCGTGGCGCTGATTGTTGATTCGGGAAAAGGTCCGTTCAAAAACATGCCCGTTCGGGCATTTGTATTCGTAGGTCGGCATTACTGCGAGGGCGATTTCCGCGTGAACTGCAGCGCGCCCGACGGGCAGCGCATCACCTGCGCGGCCACGACGTCGGCCGGTTGCAGCTCAGGGCGAATCCAGCGCTTCCGCTTGATGTCGAACACGTCCGGCAAACCCATCAGGCATACGCCCGTGTGCATGCACACGTCGGGATCGAAGGTGACGATGATGTCGTCAGCTTCGTAAGTCTGGCGAGGTTTGGGCATGGACTTGAAAGTAATGCCCGATCGGTCGTTTGTCCGTGCCCTGAAGGACCGGCGAGCCTCAGTGATGCTTGAAGTACTGAACGGCGCGCTCGTGCTTCTCCGC
>DASZNX010000462.1:0-16185 GCA_035551075.1 Gemmatimonadales bacterium
GCTCAGCGCCGCGCTCAACGATCAGGCTGCGGACGTGCGAGTTGTGGCGGTATGGGCGCTCGGGGAAATCGAAGATGCGACGGCTGTGCCGGTGCTCGCAAAAGCGACCAAGGATCGAGAGCCACCGGACGTGCGCAAGACCGCGATCTGGGCCTTGGGCGAAATCGAGGATGGCGCTGCTGTAGCGCCGCTCACCGTGGCGCTGAAGGATGCCGATCCCGAAGTCCGCGCGCTCGCCGCCTGGGCGTTGGGCGAAATCGAGAGCGATGCGGCGGTCGACCCGTTGGTCGCGGCGCTCAAGGATAGCGACATCGACGTGCGCGCCACGGCAGCGTGGGCGTTAGGGGAGATCGAGAGCCCGCGCGCGCGTGAGGGCTTGACCGCGGCACAGCGCGACGAGGCCGGCTCGGTGCGGCACGCTGCGACGTGGGCACTGCGTCAGATCAATCACAATGAGGATGACGATGATCCCCACGTCCGGGTGCGGACGAAGGTCAAGCCTTAGAATCGCGGCGGAAGGCTTGGGTCCGTTCGACCACGCCGAAGTAATCGCGTAGCTCGTCGGCTTCGCGGACGTCGTCCCAGCCGAGCAGCGTTTTCATGCGCGCGGCGACCGCTGGAACGAGGTCGCGGGCCTGATCGGGCATCTCATAAAACAGATGCATGCGCCGGATCAAGACGTCTTGCACGCGCATCGCCATCTCTCGCTCGATCGCGTATACCACTTCCGCCCAAATCTCAGGCCGGTCCCCCCGTCCCCCGCCCCCGCCGCCACCCTTCACGAGAGGTTCGCCGAGGGCGCGGTCGCGCTCGACGATGTTGAGGACGGCCGCGGCTTCGCTTCCATAGTAAGCGACGAGATGCCGAGCCGTCGCTTCCGAGGCCCCGCGCGACCGGGCCGCTTCAACGAGGACCTCCAGCTCGGCAGCTTCTCCGCCGGGAAGCGGGAGGCGGTCGGTGGGGGCGCGCGACGCGATCGGACGCCCGTCCAGCTCGCGCAGGCGCCTGGCTGCACGATCGACCACGTCGCGGGCCATGACGCGATACGTCGTTAGCTTGCCGCCGGCGATCGTGATGAGTCCGTGCGGGCTTTCGATCACCTGATGCTCGCGTGAGACCTGCGAAGGGCTCGCGTGGTTGTCCTGGCGGAGCAGCGGACGCAATCCGGCCCACGCCGAAACGACGTCTTTGGCGGCTAAATGGGCATCAGGAAACGCGGCATTCGCGGACCGCAGCAGGTAGGTGACGTCGTCGGCCGTGACGCGCAGCGCGTCCGGCGGCGCGTCAGCATCGGTGTCAGTCGTTCCGACGTACGCGAGATCGCCCCACGGCAGCACGAACATGACGCGGCCATCGATCTGCGAAAACAGCGTTACCGCATGTTCGTTCGCAATGCGCCGTCGCGACACGGCGACGTGCGCACCCTTGGTGGGGCGCAACAGTGGCGGCGACTGCGGATCGTCGAGCCGGCGTACGTCGTCCGACCAGGGACCGGTCGCGTTGACGACGATGTTGGCGCGAATGGTCCACGTTTCGCCGCTCAACACATCGCGGACGACGGCGCCCCGGACCCGGCCGTCCGGCTTTAGCAATGACGTGACTTCGACGTAGTTCGCGACGAGCGCGCCGGCGCGTGCCGCGGCACGCATCGTGGCGAGCACTAATCGCGCATCGTCAACCTGGGCATCGTAATACAGGGCGGCGCCGCGCAGCCCCCGGTCGCGCAGTCCCGGCTCGACGCGCCGCACCTTCTTGGGCCTGAGCCACCGGTGCCATTTCACGTTACGAAACAGCGACAGCATGTCGTACAGCCACATGCCTGCGCGCAGCTTCCATGGTGGGACGCGGCCGCCCTTGTATAGAGGAAAGAGGAAGGCCAGGGGCCGGACGAGATGCGGAGCGATGCGGAGCAGCACGCGCCGCTCGTGGCTCGCTTCGAAAACCAGATGCAGCGCGTATTGCTCGAGGTAACGAATGCCGCCGTGAATGAGCCGTGATGAGTGCGACGAGGTGCCCGCGCCAAAGTCGGCTTTGTCGACCAGGGCCGTCCGGATGCCGCGCAGCGCCGCGTCACGCGCGATGCCGGCGCCCGTAATGCCACCACCAATCACCAGTAGATCGACCGAACCGTCCGCCATCGACGCGAGAGCGGCAGCTCGAGACTGATGCGAGAAGGGCGATTCGGCGGCCAACTCCCCTCCACTTTCACGGAGTGGTAGGTTTCGGGTCCTCAACCCCCTAACCCCCCTCTGCATCCAGGAGCGGGGGGGGAACGAATCTCAAGGATGCGCTCTTCTCTCCACATTGTGGAGAGAGGACAGGGTGAGGCAAAGGAAGGGAGAATCTAATGCCGGGTCTCAACGGACGGCGCGTGGCGATCATTGCGGGCGTCCGGACGCCGTTCAGTAAATCCGGCACGTCGCTGAAGGATGCGCGTGCGGTCGATCTCGCGCGTTATGCGACGCGCGAGCTGCTGGAGCGCACCAATCTCGACGGCGAGGAAGTCGACGAAGTGGTGTTCGGGCAGGTTGTGCCGTCGGCGCTCGTGCCGAACGTCGGTCGCGAAGTGAGCCTCCTGCCGCAATTTCCCAAGGAAATCCCGGCCTACTCACTCAACCGGGCATGCGCCTCCGCCACTCAGGCTGTCAGCTCCGGGCACGACCAGATCGCGCTGGGCAACGCGAACGTCATTATCGCCGGTGGCGCCGAGGCGCTGTCCGATATCCCGATCCTGGCGTCGCGCCGTCTGGCCGACATCCTGGTGGAGGCCAGCAAGGCAAAGTCGCTGGGAGCCCGGATCAAAACCTTCGCGAAGATCCGTCCGCGCGACCTCGTTCCCGTCGCGCCGGCCATCGCGGAGCCATCCACCGGCGAATCCATGGGTCAGTCTGCCGAGAAGATGGCGAAAGAAAACCACATCGCCCGGGAGGCGCAGGATCGGTGGGCCTTGCGCAGCCATACGCTCGCCGCGCAGGGGACCGCCGACGGAAGACTCACGGCGGAGATCGTGCCCTGGCTCGCAAACAAACCCGGCGCGCCCATCGTGCAGCAGGACAACGGCATCAGAACCGACACATCGCTCGAACAGATGGCGAAGCTGAAGCCCGTGTTCGACCGTCGCTACGGCACCGTCACGGCCGCCAACTCTTCACCGCTCACCGACGGCGCCTCCGCCGTCCTGCTCATGAGCGATGAGGCGGCACGGGCGCTGGGATACGAGCCACTCACGTACATTCGCTCGTACGCGGTGGCCGCGGTGGATCCGGGGTGGCAATTGCTGCAGGCTCCAATTTTCGCGGTTCCCAAAGCGCTCGAGCGCGCCGGGATCCAGTGGAAGGACCTCGGGCTCATCGAAATCCACGAGGCCTTCGCGTCGCAGGTGCTCTCGAATCTCCAGGGGTTTGCGGCCAAGGGCTGGGAGATCAACGAAGACATCATCAACGTAATGGGTGGCTCGATTGCCATCGGTCATCCGTTCGGCGCGACCGGCGGCCGCCTCGTGACGACGCTCTCCAATGAGATGAAACGCCGGGACGTCCAGTTCGGGCTGATCTCCGTGTGCGCGCAGGGCGGCATGGGCTTCGCGATGGTTCTGGAACGGCGTTAGTGGCGACGACGACCGCTCCTGCGATCACCGCGCCCGCCGTCACGTGGGACGTGCACGACGGTATCGCGACTGTCATCCTCGATCTCAAGGGCCAGCCGGTCAACGTCATTTCCCGCGCGGTGAAGGATGAATTTCTCGCGTGCTTCGCGGCGCTCGCCGACGACAGGCGAGTGCACGCCGTCGTATTTCTCTCCGGCAAGCAGGACAACTTCATTGCCGGCGCCGATATCGAAGAGTTCGTCACCCTCGGCTCCGCCGCCGAGGCGGAGCGACTCTCGGCAGACGGCCAGGAGATGCTCGACCGGGTGGCGCGTTTTCCCAAGCCCATCGCAGTCGGAATCCATGGCGCGTGTTTGGGCGGCGGATTCGAGTTCGCGCTCGCCTGTCATTACCGCGTCGCCACGGATCATCCCAAGACACAGATCGGCCTCCCGGAGGTGCAGCTCGGCATCATTCCCGCAGCCGGCGGTTGCCAGCGGCTCCCCAGGCTTGTCGGTGTCCGCGCGGCCCTCGACATGATCCTGGCGGGGAAGAGCGAGCGCGCGGCCAAAGCGTTCAGGCTGGGAATGGTGGATGAGCTGGTGCCCCCACCAATTCTGAATGAGATCACACTGGCCGCAGCCCGTCGCATGGCCGGCGGTTGGCGGCCGAAGCGCAACCGGACGGGCGGGGGGGGCGGCTTCATGGGATTTCTACTCGACGGGAATCCGCTCGGCCGCCGTCTCGTGTTTCGCGCCGCGCGCAAACAGGTGCTCGAACGGACCGGAGGGCACTACCCTGCTCCACTCGCGGCGCTCGAGGCCGTCGAGTATGGCATGAAGCACGGCATCGCTGAAGGCCTGAAGCGCGAGGCGCAATTGTTCGGCCAGCTTGCGGTGACCGATGTCTCTCGCAAGCTCGTGCAGATCTTTTTCGCCACCAATCAGCTCAAGAAGGATCCGGGAATACAGAACGCGCCACCTCCTGAGCGCGTCCACCGGCTCGGCATCGTCGGTTCCGGATTCATGGGCGCCGGGATCGCGGGCACCGCCGTCTCCCAGGCCGAAGTCGACGTCCGCATGAAGGACTCGGACCTCGGCCGGGTTGCGCAAGGCGTCCTCGCGGCGCGCGCGATTCTCGATGATCGGCTGAAGCGCCGCCGTATCACGAAGTACGAGTACGCGAGACTTGTGGCGCTGCTGTCGGGTGGAGACAGCTACGCCGGATTCGGCCGCGCCGAGCTGACCATCGAGGCGGTGTTCGAGGAGATCGGCGTCAAACAGCAAGTGCTGCGTGAGGCCGAAGCAGTCATCCCGCCGAACGGCGTGTTCGCCTCGAACACATCGACCATTCCGATTACCCGCATCGCGGAGGCCGCCCGCGATCCGGAGCGCGTCATCGGCATGCATTTCTTTTCGCCGGTCGCGAAGATGCCGCTGCTCGAAGTGATTCCCGGCGCGCGGACCTCGCCACAGACGGTGAGCACCGCGGTCGCGTTCGGCCGGCGAATGGGGAAGACCGTGATCGTCGTGCGCGACAGCCCGGGCTTCTGGGTCAACCGCATTCTCGCACCGTACGCGAATGAGATCGGGCACCTGCTCGGCGAGGGCGCGTCGATCGAAGAGATCGACAGCATGGCGGTGCGCTTCGGCTTCCCGGTCGGACCGGTGACCCTGCTCGACGAGGTGGGGCTCGACGTCGCGCTCAAAGTCGCGGGCGTCATGCAGGAGGCATACGGCGATCGTCTGACGCCGGCGCCCGGACCCGGGATCGCCGCCCTCGTGAAGGCCGGCCGTCTGGGCCGCAAATCGGGCCGCGGATTCTATATCTACAAGGGCGGCAAGAAGCGCGGCGTGGATGAGAGCGTGTATGGCCTCCTCGGCATCCAGCCCAACGGGGGACCCCGCCCGGCGGAGATCATGCAACGGCTGGTGCTCGGCATCGTGAACGAGGCCGCCAGGGCGCTGGGGGAGAGCGTCGTGAGCAGCCCGCGCGACGGCGACATCGGGGCGATTTTCGGATTCGGATTTCCGCCGTTCCGGGGCGGCCCGCTGCGCCACGCCGACGACTTGAGCGCCGAGCGCGTCGTCGCCGACCTCGAGCGCCTGGCCGAACGGTATGGGCCGCGCTTCGCGCCCAGCGAAGTTCTACAGGAGCATGCCCGCCTCAATACCAAGTTCTACTCCTGATGCTTCGAGCCGTCTTCCTGTGGTTGAGCGAACAGCCGCGCATTTTCGGCTTCGTTCGGAGAAATCGCCTTGCCAGGAAACTGGCGTCGCGCTTTGTCGCCGGCGAAACCATCGACGATGCAGTCTCGACGGCGCGCGAGCTGAATGTCACGGCGGGGGGATTGTCGGTCTCGCTCGACTTGCTGGGCGAATCAATCCTCCACGCCCGGGAAGCCGAGCGGGCATGTACGACCTATCTCGAGCTGCTCGACCGGATTCACGGCGCGAAGGTCAACGCCAACGTGTCGGTGAAGCTCACCCAGATGGGTCTCGACATCGATGAAGCGTTGTGCATCCGCAACATGCAGTCCATCATCAGGAAGGCGAAGCAGTACGACTCGTTCGTCCGCATCGACATGGAGCAGTCCAGCCTTACCGCGACTACACTGCGGCTGTTCACCGATGCACTCTATCCGGAATTCGGGAACTCCACCGGAGTCGTGCTCCAATCGTACCTCCGGCGAACCGCGGCCGACGTGGACGCAATGATCGCCCTGGGCGCCCGCGTGCGCCTTTGCAAAGGCGCGTACAAAGAGCCCGAAGACGTCGCGTTTCCCGACAAGAAAGACGTGGATGCGAATTTCGTGAGCTGCATGGAGCGCCTGCTCGAGCGCGGTCACTATCCGGGCATCGCGACGCACGACGAGAAGATCATCGCGCACGCCAAGGCATTCACGCAGCGCAACGGCATCGCGGCATCACGGTTCGAGTTCCAGATGCTGTACGGCGTGAGACGTGATCTGCAGAACAAGCTGCGGCGCGAAGGCTACAACATGCGCGTCTATGTCCCCTTCGGGACGCACTGGTATCCTTATCTCATGCGCCGTCTCGCCGAGCGCCCGGCCAACATCGCGTTCATCACGGCAAACGTGCTCAAGGAATCGGTGCACCGCCGTTAGCCATGGACGACACGACGTTGGGCGGATATCAGCAGGTGCATGGCCGGCCACCCGCCTTCGGCGCGCCGGATGGGCAGGCGTATTCCGTTGCCACGTTCACCGACGATGCGCCGTCTGAGGGAAAATTCGGCGCGGCACTCCTGTTCGTGCGCTGGGGTGATGGTGAGCGCCCTGTCGGTCATCTCGAAACGGACTATCTCGCGTTCGGATCGACGCCTGAGGAAGCACTCGCTCCGCTCCTCGCACTAACGCTCGAGCAGGTAAAAGCGCATCTCGACCGCTGCGTGGAGCGCCGGCGCTCATGACGTCCGGACCCACGAGCGGCGTGGTGCTGGTGCGCACCGCCGGCGGCTACCGGGTGCACACCGACGCGGGCGAAATGACGGTGACGTTGCGTGGCAAGCTCAAACATCAGGACGAGGATCGCGTTGTACCCGGCGACGTCGTGACATTGGACGGGACGACGATCACGGAGATTCGGCCGCGCCGCTCCGTGCTCCAGCGCCGCGCGGCCCAAGGCGGGAGCACGGGCGCGGGAGGTCCGCGGCGGCTGCAACCGATCGCCGCCAACGTCGATCAGGTCGTTGTCGTAACGTCGGCGCGCGATCCCGAGCCGAACCCGCGGATGATGGATCGCTTCCTGGTGATCGCCGAGGCGTACAGCCTGCCTTCGGCCATCGTCGTCAATAAGACGGAGCTCGATCCGGGCGTGGCGCCTGCACTCCTGAAGCGCTTCGCACCGGCGAAGTATCAAATCCTGCCCACATCCGTGAAGGCAAACGAGGGCCTGGCGGCGCTCCGCGACCTGTTGCGCGGGCGGCATTCCGTGTTCACCGGCGCCTCCGGGGCGGGAAAATCGAGCCTGCTCAATGCGCTGGAGCCGGGCCTCAAGCTGCGCGTTGGCGCGATCAGCGAGAAGTGGCGCACGGGCAAGCACACGACCACGGCCGCGGAGCTGGTGCCCGTGGCGGGTGTGGGCTACGTGGTCGATACGCCAGGATTGCGCGAGGTTGGGGCCTGGGGCATCGAGCCCAATGCGCTCGCTGCCTGCTTCCCCGAATTCCGTCCCTACCTCGACCAGTGTCGCTTCGACAACTGCCGCCATCTCGCCGAGCCGGGATGCGCGGTGCGGGCCGCGCCGGCGGGCGCGATCGATCCCGACCGGCTCCTCTCGTATGAGCGGATCTATCAGGAAGTCAGCGAGCCTTCCTGGTCCAGCGGCCGGCGTCGCGGGAGGTGACCTTGGCCATCATCTCCGCAAAGGCCTCGTCCAGATCGATGCCCTGTGAATTCGCGAGGCAGATGACGACGAACAGGATGTCGGCCAACTCCATCGCCATCGAGCCTGCCGGCTCGTCGGGCTTCTTCTGCTTTGGGCCGAAGTGATGATTCACTTCGCGCGCCAGCTCGCCGACTTCCTCCGCAAGCCTGGCTACGTTCACGAGCGGCGGGAAATAGCCTTCCTCGAACTGGCCGATCCACCGATCGACACTCTGCTGCGCCTCGCGAAAGCTCATGTCTGACCTCGTCTCGCCGTTCCGGGGTGAGCGGTACGCTGCCCGTGACAGGCTCAGCAAGCTGATTGCGCCGCCCTATGACGTCATCGATCCGACGGAGCGCGCCCGCTACGCAGCGCTGGACGAGCACAATATCGTCCACGTCATGCTGCCGGAAGCGCCGCCTTCCCGGCCGCCCGACGACCGCTACGAGATCGCGGCGCAGCTGCTCACGGCCTGGCGCGCCGGTGAAATCCTGGCGCGGGACCCCGAGCCCGCCTTATACGTGCTCGCGCAGGATTTCACGCTGCCGACGGGTGAGCAGTTCACCCGCCGCGGTGTCTTCGCCGCGGTGAAGGCCGAGGGTTACGAGCCGCGCCGCATCCGCCCTCATGAACGGACGCACGCGGGCCCGAAGGCCGATCGCCTGGCGCTGCTGCGCGCGACCGCGACCAACATCGAGTCGATCTTTCTGCTCGCTCCTGATCGCGATCGCGCGCTCGCGAATGCCGTGGCCACAGTCGCCCATGAAAAGCCGGACGCCAGGGCCGAGCTGGGCGGTGTCGCCATTCGACTGTGGATTGTCCGTGACGTTGCTCGTTTCCCGCTTCCCGAGGGGCCGTTGTACATCGCCGACGGGCATCACCGCTACGAAACGGCGAGCGCATACGCGCAGGAAAACTCCGCGGCGGATCGCGTTCTCGCACTGATTGTTTCCGCGCGCGAGCCCGGACTCGTGGTGCTGCCGACGCATCGGGTGATCTTCGGCGCCGGACGGGAAATCGACCAAGTCTTACCGCGCCTGCGTGCGCGGTTCGACGTGCAGCCGGTGCCCGGAGGTGTCGATCCGCTCAAGCATCTTGCGGAGGTGGGCCGCAACCAGACCGCGTGCTTGCTCGCCGGTCGCACGCAGCTGGTCGCGCTGACGCTGCGCCCTGGTGCGCTTCCCGACCGGCTCCCAAGCCTCGCGCAAAGTGAGGCAGTGCGCGGCCTCGACGTCGCCCGCATCGAAACCTTCGTGGTCAAAGAGATACTCGGCGCGACGACCTCGACGCCGATCGTTCGCTACGTGGCGGATGCCAGAGAAGCGCTGCAGATGGTCCAGCACGGCGGCGCGGCCGTCGCCGTCCTGCTCAATCCGACCCGCGTCGAACAGGTGTTCGCGGTGGCGGATGCGGGCGACGTGATGCCGCCGAAGTCGACCTACTTCGTGCCGAAGGTGCCCAGTGGCCTAGTCCTGCGGCCCGTGTCGTAACGCGGCGATGAGCGCTTTGCAGAACTCAGGCAGATCGGCGGGGGTGCGCGACGAAATCAGATTCCCATCGACGACCACGGGGCTGTCTTCCCAGATGACGCCCGCGTTTTCCATGTCGTCCTTGATGGCGCGGACGCTCGTCGCGCGCTTGCCCTTGAGGATCTTCGCCGAGATCGGCACCCAGCCGGCGTGACAGATGAAGGCGACCGGTTTACCGGCCTGGTAGATCTCTTTCGTCACCCGGAGCACCTTCTCTGAGCGCCGCAGCTGATCGGGCGCGAAGCCGCCCGGAATGACGAGGGCGTCGAAATCGGCGGAATCCACCTGATCGATGTCGGCGTCGACGGTTACCGGATAGCCGCGCTTCCCGGCATAGGTTCGCTCTCCCATCCCGGCTACCGTCGTCGCGGCGCCCTCTTCCTCCAGCCGAATTTTGGGATACCACAACTCCAAGTCTTCGTAGAATTTTTCAGCGAGGATGAGTACGCGGCGGCCTTTGAGCGTCATGCGCGGAACCTATATCTTTGGCCTCCATGAGTCCACGGCAGCGCCAGCAAATCCTCGATAATCTCGACACGGTCTATCGCGAGGCCTTCGAGCGGGCGAAGAAGGCGGGGGACGAGCGTCGCATGCTGGATCTCGACGCCGCCTACCAACGCGAGCAGCTGCTGCTCGAGGTCCTGCTCGACATTCGCGACGGCCTGACCGCGGCGAAGCCGCCGCCCGCAAAACCGGAGCCAGGTGTGAATCCGATTGCGGCCATCGATACGATTCGTAACCTCACCCGTCTGCGCTAGGAGATAAACCCGTGCGTGGTCCGTCGTGCGTCGTCGTGGCATTGCTCGCTCTCGGGGGATGCACCCACAAAGCGGACCTCGTGATCGAGGGTGGGCCCGTGTGGACAGGCCTCTCGACCGGGCGCGGCCAGCCCGGAGCGGTCGCGATTGCCGACGGCAAGATCCTTGCGGTCGGTGACTCGAGCCAAATCGCGCGTTATGTCGGCTCCAAGACGCAGGTGCTGAAGGCCAACGGCGGTCTCGTGATGCCGGGACTCGCGGACGGGCACACGCATTTCATCGACGGCGGCTTTCAGCTGGCATCGGTCGACCTGCGTGATGCCGCCACGCCTCAGGAATTCGTGCGCCGGATCAAGGCATACGCCGCCCGGCTCAAGCCGGGCGAGTGGATCACCGGCGGCGACTGGGATCACACGCTGTGGCCCGGCGCGCCCCTGCCGCAGCACGGCTGGATCGACTCCGTCACACCGAATAATCCCGTGTTCGTGAATCGCCTCGACGGTCACGAAGCACTGGCGAACAGCGCCGCGATGCGGGCCGCCGGCATCACGGCCGCGACGCCCTCGCCGGAGGGCGGCGAGGTACTCCGCGACAAACGCGGCGAGCCGATCGGCATCTTCAAGGACCGCGCGATGGATCTCATCTGGCGCGCGGCGCCCGATCCTTCGCCCGATCAGCGCGACTCGGCGCTCGCGCGCGCCCTCGCGCACGCCGCGTCCCTGGGCCTGACCGCCACCGCGCATATGTCTGCGTCCTTCGCCGATCTCGCGAGCTACCGCCGGCTCGAGCGCGCGGGCCGGCAAACGATCCGCGTATCGCTGTATCTGCCGCTCGAGGACTGGAAGGCGGTCGCCGAGAGCGCCGCGCGGAATCGTGGCGACGATTGGGTCCGCATCGGCGGCGTCAAAGGATACATGGACGGCTCGGCCGGCTCGCGGACCGCGTTCTTCTTCGAGCCGTTCTCCGATTCCGCAAACTATCGCGGCTTGCTGCAGCATCCGGAGGCCGACATGCGGCGCTGGATCGGCGCCGCGGATTCGGCCGGGCTGCAGATCGCGGTGCACGCGATCGGCGACCGGGCCAATGCCATCCTGCTCGCCATCTACGACAGCGTCGCCCGGGCGCACGGGGCCCGCGATCGCCGCCTCCGCGTGGAGCACGCGCAGCATCTGCGCCCCGAGGACATTCCGCGCTTCGGGATGCTGCACGTGGTGGCGTCGATGCAGCCCTATCACGCGATCGACGACGGTCGCTGGGTCGAGAAACGCATCGGTCCCGTGCGGATCAAGACGACATACGCGTTTCGCTCGCTGCTCGACACCGATGCGCCGCTCGCGTTCGGGTCGGACTGGACTGTCGCGCCGCTCGATCCGATGCTGGGCGTCTACGCCGCCGTCACGCGCCGCACGCTCGACGGCAAGAATCCCGGCGGGTGGGTGCCCGAGCAGAAGATCACGCTCGTGGAATCACTGCGCGCGTATACGGCCGGGAACGCCTGGGCAACGTTCAACGAGCAGAAATGGGGGACGCTGGCGCCCGGCCGGTTTGCCGATGTTGTCGTTCTGGACAAGGATCCGTTCGCGGTGCCGGCGGAGTCGCTCGGCACCATCAAGCCGCGCTACACGATCGTCGGTGGGAAGGTGGTGTATCGAAAGGGCGTATGACGGTGGGTCGGCACGGCAACGTCGCTCTTGTTGTGTTCGCGCTGCTTGCCGCGCGCGCGCCGGCGCAGAGCCAGCAGGTCGCGTTGCTCGATCGGGACATCAAGGATGTCGAGAAGTGGGTACGCGAAGATACCAACGACGCGCAGCGAACCTATTATCTCGCGCTGGCCCACTGGAAGCGCCACCACTGGCGTCAAACCGATAGTTTGCTGCGGCTCGCCATTCGGATGGAGCCGCGCTACCCGGAGGCCTTCCTTGCACTCGGCAGGTTGCCGTACGCGCGGCGGACGCAGCTCGCCGACGAGGTCAACCGCGATCATGTGCCGGAGCAGTGGCGCGCCGCTGTCAAAGAAGCGCAGGACTACGAGCTGCGCGCCTTCCGCACGGATCCGATGGTCAGTCTGGAGATCGAGGGCATCGAGATCGAGGAGCCGCAAGCAATCGATTACGGTCTTCCCGAATACCAGTTCTATCTGCGCTGCTGCGCCTGGAAAATGGATCTCTGGCGGGGCCGGTATCGGTCGGCGTATGACCGCCTGACGACACTCGCGGAACGCGAGTTCGATGCCAAGAAGGATCCCGACAAGGTTCCGGATTTCATTTATTGGTACCGCGGGCTCGCGGCGGCGCACAGCTTCCAATTCGACGCGGCGATCGCCGACTTTCACGTGCTGCTCGACCGCACGCTCAAACAGCAGCAGCGGGACGAGATCATCAACGTGCCGCTCGCCGACAATGAGTTTCGGTTCATGCTCGCGGTATTACACCGGCTCGCGGGTCACACCGACAGCGCCGTCGCGTTGTTTCAGGAATCCCTCGAGCATGATCTGGGTCTCGTCATGGCGCACACGTACCTCGCGGCCATCTACGAGCAGGCGGGACGCGATTCGGACGCGCTCGTCGAACGCCAGCGCGCGGCGGAGCTGAACCCGGACGATCCCGTCGCGGCATTCGAGCTCGCCGTATCGCTCTTCAACCGGGGAAAGGTCCGCGAGTCCGTGACGGAGCTTTATCGATCGATCGGCCTCAACGATCGGTATGCACCGCCGCACTATCTGCTGGGCCGCGCGGCGGAGGCATTTGGCCAGCCGGACCTGGCACGCGACCAGTACGAACAATTCCTGGCGCTCGCATCAATGCGATTGGCAAACTTGCGAACGGAAACGCAGCAGCGGTTGGACAAACTGCCGAAGTGAAGTCGCCGGTCAGCCTGAGTATTTGAATCCCGCTTCCTGCAGTGTCAGTGGCTCGCCCTCATGCTCGACGCCTGCCGCCACCACCTCGCCCAGCACCAGGGTATGATCGCCGGCGGGCAGCGTCGCGACGGTCCGGCACTCGACCCACCCGAGCGCGTCGACCAGCACCGGCGTCCCTGAGACGGGCGCGGGCTTGGTCTTGATGCCCTTGAGCTTTTGCGGCGCCTGCTCCGAGCTTCGGCCCAGCTTGCCCGCGAGATCGCGCTGGCCGGTGAGGAACAGATTGATCGCAAAATGGTGGGCGTCGCGAATCATCCCGATTGTCTTCGATGTGTTCTCGATGGCCACGACCACCATGGGAGGCTCGAAGGCAGCCTGCGAGAGCCAATTGGCCGTCATGCCGTGCTCGTCGCCGTCGTGGGCGACGGTGACGGCGTAGAGGCCGTATGGAAAATGACGCAAGATGGTTTTCTTGGCGGCTTCGTCCATGCACCAGGTAAGATAGTCTCGAAATTTGTTGAGGTCCTGTCCAAATTTCGGGCTCATGCTTGTGCCGAGCCTCCTCGCCGCCGCGGTCATCGCGGGCGATACGTCCACCGAATACCTCGATCGCTATCGGGAGATTATGGCCCTCGCGCCGATGCGCGAGAGTGTCGCCGAGGTGAACCAGCTCGTGCTGCGGCGCGATGCTGCCGAGATCACCCTCGCAAAAGGCACACTGTACCTGCTCTCCCCCGTTGGGGGCCGGACCGTCGGCGCGATCTTTCGCGGCGCCGGCCGATTTTCTTTGGTCCCCCCGCACGCCGCCGAACGAGAGTCGCTCCGCCGTGCACTGGACGTGGAGAGCGTCGATGACAGCATCACCGAGATTATCCTGCTGTTCTCCGATTCGACGCTCGCCCAACTGCACAGTCTCACGTTTCATCCGGCCGCCCGCGAGCTCCCGGGCGATCTGCGAGGCCACGTGCACGACCTCGTGGAGAGTCTGCAAGGAGAAAAGGAAGGATCTTTCGACGGCGACGTGCTGGGATCGCTGTTGAACGACGAGCCGACCGGTTTCTTCCTCGCGCATGTGAGGCGCGTGAACGGTCCGCAGCTGTTATTCGAGTTTGATCCCACCATCGTTGAAGCGACGGAGCTCTATCGGCCCGCGAGCGAGCGCCATTGGGGAGCGAACTGGAGAGTCATCACCCAGTTCGCCCCCGCGCAGCCGCTGTCGGGGGAAGTGACGTGGCATTTCCGCCAACGGCTGGGTGTCGAGCATTACGGACTCGAGGTCTGGCTCACACCAACGGGGACGGCCGACCTGAACTACGCGGCGGCGGCGCGCATGACGCTGCGCGCGGAAGAACCCGTCGGACCCTGGCTGCGGTTTGAACTGCAGCGCAAGCTCAAGGTCGATTCGGCGCGTTGGGGCGACGGCGCCCCGGCAGCGACGTTCAAGGCCGAGGAGGATGACGAGCTGTGGGTGCGCAGCCCGCACCGGCTTGCCCCCGGCGACTCGGCGCTACTGCAGCTCTTTTATCACGGCAATCTGATCGACCGGTTTGAGAACTGGTTCTTCATCGATCCGACCGCCGCATGGTATCCGAGGAATCGCCAGGGAGACGACGCCGCGACCTTCGACATCACCTATCACAGTCCGAACTGGTACCCGATCGCCAGTGTCGGCCAGCGGACCGACTCGACCGTGGCAGGCAAGGTGATGACGACGCGGTGGGTCGTGCGCGAGCCCACGCCAAACGCGACGTTCAATCTCGGTCTGTTTGATACCTACCACCGGCAGTTCGAAGGCGCGCCAGCGCTGGACGTGATGATCTCTGACCAGGCGCACCGTCTCCTGCGGCAGGCCGGCATGCCCGAGCAGCGGAACATGCGCGAGAATGTCGCCACCGATGTCTCCAACAGTCTGAAATGGTTCACGTTCGCGTTCGGCGTGCCGCTGTGGGATCACTTCTACGTGACGGAGATCCCCTATTACGAAGGTGTGTCGTTCCCGGGAATGATCGATCTTTCCTGGGAGACGTTTCAGAACACGGCGCTCGACGGCTTTGACGAATTCTTCCGCGCGCACGAGGTTGCGCATCAATGGTGGGGCAATGGTGTCCGCCCGGCGACCTACCGCGATGCCTGGCTGTCGGAGGGCATCGCATCGTTCTCAGGGCTGTGGTACCTCCAGGCGGTCCGCAAGAGCAACAAGGAATACTTCCACTTCCTCGAGGAGTACTCCCGGAACATCAAAAACAATCGCAACAACGGGGCGACGTGGCTGGGCTATCGCAACCTGTCACCGAGCGCGCCTTATGCGTACCAGGCGTACGTATACGAAAAGGGCGCCTGGGTCATGCACATGCTGCGGATCATGATGCTCGATCTCAACACGAAGAAGGACGATCGCTTCAGCGCCATGATGCGCGACTTTCACGACACCTTCAAAGGCAAGAGCGCCACTACCGACGATTTCCGCCGCCTGCTCGAAGGACACCTCGGCGGCGCCTCGATGAACTGGTTCTTTGATCAGTGGGTCAAAGGCTCGGCGATTCCGACCTATCACGTGGCGTGGACCGACGAAGCCACTCCCGACGGCCGGCATCGAGTGCGCCTGCGAGTGACGCAGGAGGACGTGCCGCCGGAATTCCAGGCCTGGGTTCTCGTGTCCGCCGATCTCGGCGAGAATCGCTTTGCCAACTTCCGCATCAAGGTGAGCGGGGCGCAGGCCGATTATGCGAGCCCCGTGCTGCCCGTCGCAGCGCGGGCGGTGACCTTCAACGAATTGCACAGCGTTCTCGCGGATGTAAAGATGGAGCGGTGGTAACTCGCGAAGGAGATCGAGGATGCAGTGGCGCGCCGTCGTTGTCGCTCTCGCGTTTGCTCCCCCGGCAGTCCTGGCGGCCCCACGCGCCGCGCTGGCGCAGAGCCGGGCCGCCTACGAGGAATTGCAAACCTTCTCGGGCGTGCTGACCTACATTCGTCAGAACTATCCCGATACGGTCAGCTACGCCGAGCTCGTTGCGGCGGCCATTCGGGGCGTGCTGCGGTCGCTCGATCCGCACAGCTATTACAT
>DASZNX010000463.1:0-1605 GCA_035551075.1 Gemmatimonadales bacterium
CGAAACACCGCGCTTGGTTCCGTCCCGGCATAGAGGATGCCGAACTCACCGGCTCGTTCCGCTTGACCGACAGCAACCGCGGTGACCGTCGGATGGTCGATGCCCGGTCCGACTGGTTCCCAATTGCGGCCCCCATCGCGACTCCGAAACAGACCGGCATGCGCAGTTCCGCAATAGACGTGAGTCGGGCGGCGCGCGTCGACCGTCGCACATTGGGGCGATCGTCCACCCAAGTGTTCCTCGATGGCCCAACTGGACGCGCGCCGAGCGATGTACAGGGCGGCTCGTGTTACGACGACGATGCTGACCACGGATCAATGCCCTTCTAGTGATCCTGTCTCGTGGTGGGAAGCGCCCTACTGACGGCGGCGAGCAGCTGCTTGCCATCGAATGGCTTGCGGAAGAACCCCTGGGAGCGCTCGATGGCGGCCCGCCCCCGCTCGGTGACATCGTGCCCGGTGATCAGGATTACCGGCAGCTCGGGGCGCGCCGCATGCGCGAATCCCTCCAGTTCCGGTCCATCGATGTTGGGCATGCTCAAGTCCGAGATCAAACAGTCGATTTCGTCAAACGGGCAGTGTTCGAGCAGGGCCGTGGCGGAGGGAAACAGACGGACGGTATGGCCGGCCGATTCGAGCAGGTTTTCGAGGGACTCGAGAACGCGCGGGTCGTCATCGACGACTGCCACGACAGCTGTCATGGGTGCGCGGCGCGCGAGCGGGTAACCGGAATGCCGAGCGTTCCTGCCATCCTCACCAGTTCGGCGAGTGAATCGGCTTCCATCTTTCGCATGATCTTGCCGCGATGGATCTGGAGCGTGACCGGGCTGATGCCCAGCTTGGCCGCCGCTTGCTTGTTGAGGAAGCCGCTCACCACGAGGGGGAGAACCTCGCGTTCCCGCGGCGTCAGCGTTGCGAAGCGATGTTCCAGGGTAGCGACCTGCGCCTGCTCCGATCGTGTTTCGCGATCTCGCGTCAACGCCGCTTCGACCGCGGCCATCAATTCGGCGTCGCTGAACGGTTTCGTCAGGAAATCGACGGCCCCGGCCTTCAGCGCGCGCACCGTACGGGGAACGTCCCCGTGTCCCGTAATGAATACGATCTGGGGGTGTCGATCCGCGGCAATCCGGCGCTGCAGCTCCAGGCCGTTGATATCCGGGAGCTCGACGTCCAGGACGAGACAGGACGGGACGTTCGGCTTCGGAAACGCCATGTACTCGGCAGCGGAACCGAAGGTGACCACGTTCAGCCCGGCCGCCGTGAGCAGCTCTTGCAGCGCTTCTCGAATGCGACGGTCATCGTCAACGACGAGGACAATGTTGTCCGGTGGACTCATCGGGAACCGCTCGTGGCGATCGGTAGCTTGATTTTGAACGTCGCGCCCCGCGGCCTGTTGTTGGTAGCCCACAGCCGGCCCTGATGCGCCTCGACGATCGAGCGGCAGATCGCGAGACCCATTCCCATGCCGTGTCGCTTCGTGCTGAAGAACGGCTCGAAAATGCCATCCACATCCTCGAGCCCAATACCGTTGTCGCGAATCTCGATCAACACGCTGTCGGATCCGTCACGACGTGAGCGGATCGACAGGCGCTTGGAATGGCCTTCC
>DASZNX010000464.1:0-8461 GCA_035551075.1 Gemmatimonadales bacterium
CTCGCCCGCTTCGGCGACCTCGTCCAGTAATGCCTCATCCGTCGCCATGTTTTCGACACCGGAGCGGCCTACGGCGTCAACAAACAATCTCCACCGAACCGCCCGTTCGTCAGACGGTAGCGTAGGCTTCCACCGGCGGACACGTACACATCAAGTTGCGGTCGCCAAACGCCGCATCGATGCGGCTGACCGGCGGCCATACCTTGTGCTCGCGTGTCGCGGGCGTCGGAAAACCGGCGCGCTCGCGCGAGTACGGACGGTCCCAACTCTCCGCGAGCAGATCGGCGAGCGGATGCGGTGCGTTCTTGAGCAGGTTGTTGTCGCGATCGGCTTCGCCGGTTTCAACCTCGCGCACCTCCTCGCGAATCGCGATCAACGCGTCCACGAAGCGATCGAGCTCCACCTTCGGCTCGCTCTCGGTGGGCTCGACCATCAGGGTGCCCGCGACGGGGAACGAGACCGTCGGTGGATGAAATCCGTAATCGATCAATCGCTTCGCGATATCTTCGACATCGACGCCCGCGGAGCTCTTGAAGGGACGGGTGTCGATGATGCACTCGTGCGCGACGAGCCCATGTTGGCCCGCATACAGGAGCTCGTAATGGCCGCCGTCCTGGAGCCGTCGCGCGATGTAGTTGGCGCTGAGAATCGCGACCTTCGTCGCGAGCGTCAGACCCTCGCGTCCCATCATCGCGATGTACGCCCATGAGATCGGCAGAATCGAGGGACTGCCCCACGGCGCTGACGAGACCGTGCCCGCGCTGGCGGCGAGCGGCACCCCGACGTCCACCACCGGGTGAGTCGGCAGGTACGGCGCCAGGTGCTCGGCGACACCGATCGGGCCCATGCCGGGACCGCCGCCGCCGTGCGGGATGCAGAACGTCTTGTGCAGGTTGAGATGACAGACGTCCGCGCCGATGTCGCCCGGCCGGCACAACCCCACCTGCGCGTTCATGTTCGCGCCATCCATGTAAACCTGGCCGCCGTTCTCGTGCACGACGCGGCAGATCTTCTTGATGGACGCCTCGAAGACGCCGTGCGTCGAGGGATAGGTCACCATCAACGCGCCGAGTGTATCGCGGTATTCCTTTGCCTTCGCCTCGAGATCCGCGAGGTCGATGTTACCCTGCGCATCGGTCTTCACGACGACGACCTGCATGCCGGCCATCACGGCGCTCGCGGGATTGGTGCCATGCGCTGACTGCGGAATCAGGCACGTTGTCCGGTGCTTGTCGCCGCGATGCTCATGGTAGGCGCGGATCACGAGCAGGCCCGCGAACTCGCCTTGTGATCCCGCGTTCGGCTGCAGCGAAACCCTGGCAAAGCCAGTAATCTCGGCGAGCCATTCCTCGAGCTGCTTGAAGAGCGCGGCGTACCCCTGTGCCTGCTCGCGCGGCGCAAACGGATGCAGTTTGCCGAAACCCCGCCAGGTGATGGGGATCATCTCCGTCGTGGCGTTGAGCTTCATCGTGCACGAGCCGAGCGGGATCATCGCCGAGGTGAGCGAGAGATCGCGATCCTCGAGCCGCTTCAGGTAGCGCAGCATCTCGGTTTCGGAATGGTGCGTGTTGAATACCGGATGCGTGCAGAAGGATGTCGTTCGCGTCAATGAATCCGGCAGGAACGATTTGTCGGATCGGAGTACGGCCCCGCCACTGCGCCGTGACCCGCCGTCGGTACCGGTCGCGAAGGCCGCGACCACGTGCGCGACATCCAATTCCGTCACGGTCTCGTCGAATGCGACGGCGATTCGCGTCTGTGACAGCGTCCGCAGATTGATCTGCTTGGCGCGCGCCGCGTTGATGATCCGCGGCAGCACATCTTGCGGCACTTCGACGGCCACCGTATCGAAGAACTCCCGGTGGACCACGCCGTACCCGAGTTTTTCGAGCGCCTCGGCGAGCGCCGCGGTATGGGCGTGCACGCGCCGCGCGATGCGCTTCAAACCTTCGGGGCCGTGATAAACGGCGTACATCGCCGCCACGACGGCCAGCAGGACCTGCGCGGTGCAAACGTTGCTCGTCGCCTTTTCGCGGCGGATATGCTGCTCGCGGGTTTGCAGCGCCATGCGCAATCCGGTGCGGCCCGCGCGGTCTTTTGAAACGCCGATGATGCGGCCGGGCAAGTGACGCTTGTACTCGTCGCGCGTCGCGAAGAAGGCCGCGTGGGGACCGCCGTAGCCGAGAGGAACGCCGAAGCGCTGGGAGTTGCCGACGGCGATGTCCGCGCCCCACTCGCCAGGCGGGGTCAGCAGCGTCAGCGCGAGCAGATCGGTGGCCACTGTGATCAGGGCCCCCCCGCTTCCCGCGGCTCCCCCGCTCGCGTGCGCGGCCGCGCAGAGCGCGCGGTAGTCCCGAATCGCGCCATCAGTCGCCGGATACTGCAACAGCGCGCCGATGACGTTCCCTTTCGCGAAATCGAATTGCGCCGGATCGGTGACGACGATGTCGAGACCGCGTGCCGCCGCTCGCGTGCGCACGACCGCAATCGTCTGGGGATGGCAGTTGGCATCCACCAGATAGGTCAGCTGGCCCTGGTGTTTGGATACGGCCTCGGTGAGGTGCATCGCTTCCGCCGCCGCCGTGCCTTCATCGAGCAGCGAGGCATTGGCGATCTCGAGGCCGGTGAGATCGGCGACCATCGTCTGAAAGTTCAGCAACGCCTCGAGCCGGCCCTGCGCGATCTCCGCCTGATAGGGCGTATAGGCCGTGTACCAGCCGGGATTCTCGAGGACGTTGCGCTGAATCACGGTGGGAGTAACGCAATCGTGGTAGCCCATGCCGAGATAGGAGCGGAAGATCTGATTCTGCGTGGCGAGCCGGCGCAGCTGGTCGAGCGCCTCCCGCTCCGTGATCGCGTCGGGGATCTTCAGCGAGCCCTGCATCCTGATGTCCGCCGGCACGACGGCATCGATGAACTGATCCAGCGAATCGTAGCCGAGCGTCTCCAGCATCGCGGCCTGGTCCTCGGCGGACGGGCCGATATGTCGTTCCTGAAACTGATCGCGGTCGATGGCCATCTTACGAGAGTGTGTGTGATTCCCCGGGCGCCAAAATTGTCACGGCAGCGCGCTTGCCGACCAGTCGCCTGAACTCCTGCGGATCGGCCTTGATAACATCCCACGTGTTGTAGTGCATTGGTATAACACTTTGGGGTTTCACGAACTCCACCGCCCGGACGGCATCCTCGATGCCCATCGTGTAGTTGTCACCGATCGGCACGAGCATGAGATCGATCCGGCCCGCCAGCAGCTGCATTTCGACCGTCAGCGCCGTATCGCCGGTATGGTAAACGGTCTTGCCGCCCATGGTGACGACGATGCCTGCCGGATTGGTCGTGTATTTGCCGGTGCTGTCGCCCTCGACGCGTCCGCCATGAAACGCGGGAACGAGCTTTACCCTGCCGAAGGGGAAGTCGTGGCCACCGCCGATGTGCATCGCGTGCGCGGTCGCGCCCTTGTCGCCACAGAATTGGGCCAGCTCAAATGTGGCAACGATTGTGGCGTTGTGCCGCTTGGAGAGTGCGATCGCGTCGCCCAGGTGATCGCCATGCCCATGTGAGAGCAGAATCCCGTCGAGCTTGGGGACTTTATCCGGTCCGATGTCTGCGGCGGGGTTTCCAGTCAGGAAGGGATCGATGATGACGCGTTTGTTATCTCGCTCGAGGACGAAACAGGCGTGTCCATGGAATGTCGCTTTCACTCTCCGATATGCTTGGCGTAGCCATCCGCGCGCAGCAGCCCCTCCAGTTCTTTTGGATTCTTGATCTTGACTTTGATCATCCAGCCCTGCCCATAGGGATCGCGGTTGACCAGCGCGGGATCCTGTTCCAGCGCCTTGTTGGACTCGAGCACTGTTCCCGCGACCGGCGCGTAGAGCTCGGAGACCGCTTTGACAGCCTCGATCGTGCCGAAGACCGCTTTTTGCGAGTACGTGGCGCCGCTTTTCGGGAGCTCCACGAACACGACGTCACCCAATTCGCCCTGTGCGTAGTCCGTGATGCCGACTTCGACGACCTGCGGGTCGTCGCTCTCGCGGACCCATTCGTGGTCTTTGGTGAAGCGTAGCTCTTTGGGTATGCTGGACATGGGACGGGAGCCTACAACAGGTCGGAGCGGGGCGCTAGCCCCGTGCCATCTGCTTCACTGAGCGCGATGCGTTCGTGACCCCACGGACGCAAATCGAGCCGTACGGCCACGGGATCGGGGTCGGGAGAAATAAGGTAGAGCCGGCACGGCCTCGGCGGCACGGCACGCTCCCAGACGTCGCGCGCGCCGTCGCTCGCGGCCGCGGTCGCGACAATCGAGAGTGGTGTGCCGTCGCGCAGGCTCTTGGCGAGTCCTTTCACGGTGACATGCTCCACTCGCATTCCTGCGTCGCGATAACGCCGGTCAATGGCGTCCAGCGTTGCCGCCGTGTCCTTTGAGTCTGTCGCGCACAAGACCAGTTTCTGCCCAGGGGCTTCGGTGCGCACGCCGGCCCGCGCCGCCCGCTTCTTGAGGTCGGCAAAGACTTGTTTCGCGTGCTTTCCGAGATCAGCAACGCTGCCGTCGTTCTCGATCAGGTATTGACTCTGCGCGCGTTTCCGTTCGGCCGGCATCTGGGCCGCGATCATCCGGTCCGCGTCTTCACTCGATAGGCCCCGTAACGCGCGCAGCCGCGTGCGCCGGAGCTGGACGGGCGCATCGACGAGCACCACGCTGTCGAACTGCGAGGGGTCGAGCACTTCGAAAAGCAACGGAATGTCATTTACGAGGATCGCGTCGCCGCGCTCGCGCGCGATCCGCTGGAGCTCGATACGCCGCTGCTGCACCGCGGGATGCACGATGGCATTGAGGGCGGACAGTGCCGCGTCGTCGCCCATGACTTTGGCACGTAGCCCCACTCGATCGAGCGAGCCGTCAGACGCCAGCACATCCGCGCCGAAGCGCTTCGCAATGGCGGCCAGCACGGCACCGCCCGGCGCCTGGGCTTCGCGGGCCAATACGTCGGCATCGATGATCGTGGCGCCCCATTTTCGAAAGAGCTCGACGACCGTCGACTTCCCCGACGCGATGTTGCCGGTGAGGGCGACGTTCAGCACTGGAGTGCGCGGTGGGCGGTGCGCGGCACGCGGTACGGCGATGAGCTTTCCCGCGCACCGCGCACTGCGTACCGCTCACAAGAGTGCAGTTTGATCCTCATCCTGCTTCGGCACTCGGTGACAATGCCGGCATCTCGCCTCATAAGACTCGCGGCCCCCGACCATGATCGTCGGCGAGTCCCACGGTGCCGGTTTGCCGTTGACGAGACGCTGATTGCGCGTCGCTGAGCCGCCGCACACAACGCAAATCGCCTGGAACTTGTCGACCACCTCGGCGACGCACATGAGCGTCGGCATTGGACCGAACGGCAGCCCGCGAAAATCGACGTCGGTGCCCGCGAGAATCACGCGCACGCCCTTGTCCGCGAGACGGTTCGCGGTGTCCACGATGCCGTCGTCCAGGAACTGAGCTTCGTCGATCGCCACGACTTCCGTGTTGTCACGGAGGCGCCGCGCGATCTCCGCGGCGGAGTCCACGGGTTCGGCCTCGACGGTGACGCCGTCATGCGACGAAATGGAAAACAGTCCGGCATAGCGTGCATCTAAATGGGATTTAAAGACTTGGACGCGCTTGCGGGCGATGACGGCGCGGCGCACACGCCGGATCAGCTCCTCCGACTTGCCGCTGAACATGACGCCCGAGATTACCTCGATCCATCCAGGCCGCGTCGATTGAAACATTGCTCCTCACGAGTGGCACGTCGGCACGAATGGCACGAATGGCACGTCGGCACGCAAGCGGAGTGAGGGTAGCGGGCGTGAGCATGAAAGGCAACGCTTCTTCGTGCCGACGTGCCGACGTGCCGACGTATGTCCCTCAAAACCCCAGGTATCTTGCGGTTTTTCAGGGGATATCCTAGAGTAAGCCAGCATTCATGCGGGTTTTCAGCGCCCACCCCCCCAAAGGAGACCGCAGTGAACAAGGCAGAACTCACCGCCGCCCTGGCCATGCGCACCAAGATGTCGAAGGCTGATGCCACGCGCACGATCGACGCGCTGTTCGACGACAAGGGCATCATCGCCGGAGAACTGAAAAAAGGCTCGAAGGTGCAAATCACCGGGTTCGGCAACTTCGAAGCGCGTAAGCGCGCTGCACGAATGGGACGCAATCCCAAGACGGGTGGCGTCATCCAGATCAAAGCGTCGATTGCGCCGGCATTCCGTGCGGGAAAGCAGCTCAAGCTCGCGGTGAACAACAAGAAATAGCGGTCGGCCTGCGGTTGTCAGCCGTCAGCAAACGGGCTCGTTCCAGCTTCGGGGCGGCCCGTTTCGCTTTTACGACCGATCGGGACGCGCGTGGACGCGTCGTCCCCGGATCGAAACCCCGGTGAGTCGTCGGGCGGCCTGCTCGGCAATCTGCGGCGCGACTTCGACCAGCGAAAAGGTTTCCCGGACGTCGATCTTCCCAATCTGTCCCTTCTGCAGGCCAGCTTCCTTGATCAGTGCGCCGACGAGGTCTTTCGCACTCGCGCGATCCTTGGCACCCGCCGTGACGAACAATTTCACCCAGCCAGGTTGCTGCGGCTCGACTGGTGCCTCTACCCCGGTCCCCGCCGCTGGCTGACGGCCGATGGCTAAAAGGGCCCCGGCAACGAGCGCCGGATCGTGATCTTCGAACAGCGGTGCCAGCAATGCGAGCTCCGCGTCCACGTCGCCGCTCGCGAGCCGTTCCGCGACGCGCCGGCGCAGTGCCGCGCCACGGTCGCCGGCGCGATCAGCGGCGACTGAAAGTGGCACGGCGGTGAGCGCTGCAATACTTCTGAGATAGGGAAGCTGCGCCGCGAGTACCAGTACGACGGGTTGCGCAGCGATCGCAATCAACGCCTGCATTTCAGCGCGAGTCGGTAATGCAGCCGCCACGACGACATCGACATCGGCGGAGGGCGGTGTAATCGCGCCGCCAGGCCAGACATACGGTCGAGTAGCCCGAAGCGCGTCGAGTACCTCGCGCACTCCCGCGGCGCGGCGCGCCGCCGGCACAACCAGGTAGCGGGCCGTGCCGATCGGGCCGAGCGGCTTGCCGTCGGGATCGAGGGGCAGGTCACCAATGATCTCGGCGCGGCGCGCATGGCGCTCGAGAAACTCGGCGAGCGCGGGCGGATTCCAGCTGAGGATCACGCGCCGGGCATTCGGCGCTTCGGCGAGCAGGGCATCCAGCTCGCCTGCGAAGCTCTCCGGCCACGCCAGCACAATTGTCTCGATGGTGTCGAGCTTCAGGGCAGATCGTGCGACGAGCGCGGCGAGATCGGCGGGAGAACCGGCGAGGAGACCGATGCGTCCGTCTTTGAGAAGGGCGGCAGTGCGCGTGAGACCGGTGACCGGGTGAGCCCGATATTCGGGCGGCGCGGTGTCGGCCCACACCGCGGCTTGCTCGGAATCGGCGCACACCACCAGCGCGCGAGAATCGATCAATTCCCACGACTTGCCCACCCGCTCGACTGCAGGGGGCAGCACGATCACCGTGTGCCGACTCCGTTCGCCCTTCACGCGCGCCTCGATTGTCAAAGGGTGCTACTTTTCTGGCCGGTGAAAGCTAACGTCCTGTTCGCCGTCCTTCTATTCGTCCCTCCAATTCAGGCACAATCGCGGCCCCGTGCGCGCGAGCTGGGCATCGTCATCGGCTCACTGCCAACGGGCCCGTTGAATGCCATCACCGACGTCGCCGGTGTCCTCGTCGGTCACACCACCATCACGCGCGGCGACTCGATCAATACCGGCATCACCGCGGTTCTGCCCCACGGCGGTAATCCGTTTCGCGACAAAGTCCCCGCCGCGATCGTGGTGGGGAACGGCTTCGGAAAACTCGCCGGGTCGACGCAAGTGAACGAGCTCGGCGAGCTGGAGTCACCGATCGTGCTCACCTGCACGTTGTGCGTGCCGCGCGCCGCCGATGCGGTACTGACCTGGCTCCTCTCGTTGCCCGGCAACGAGGACGTGCGCTCCGCGAACCCCGTTGTCGCCGAGACGAATGACGGCTACTTGAACGACATTCGCGCCCGTCCGATTACGGAGGCCGACGTCCTGAGCGCGATCCGCGGCGCCGCTGGTGGCCCTGTCGCGGAAGGCGCCGTCGGCGCAGGGCGAGGTACTGTCGCCTTCGGTTGGAAAGGCGGCATCGGGACCGCCAGTCGCAAGCTCCCGGCGCAATTCGGTGGTTGGACGGTCGGAGTCCTGGTGCAAACCAACTTTGGTGGTGACCTGTTGATTGCCGGTGTGCCCGTAGGTCGGGAATTGCGGGAAATGGAACACGGGACACGGAGCTCGGGAGACGGCTCGATCATCATGGTCGTGGCCACCGATGCTCCGCTCGATCATCTGCGGCTCGAGCGCCTGGCCAATCGCGCACTTGCCGGCCTCGCGCGCACCGGCAGCTCTATGA
>DASZNX010000465.1:0-4516 GCA_035551075.1 Gemmatimonadales bacterium
TCGTGGGCCCCTACCGCCGCTCGAAAGCGTCTGCGCGCGTCCTGGCGGTCGGCGCGAGCAAACCGGCCGAGATCAAACCCCAGCGGAATGACGGTGATCTTGTCCGCGCCTACCCGCAGATAGCTGCGCAGTTCGTCAGCCTGCCGCGGGCTGATGGCGATGATGCGGGTGGTGATGCGCGCGAGCAGGCGTTCGATCCAGATGTAGAGGGCAGTCTGCCAGCGCGCGAAGTAGCCCTGGAAGACGTGACCGTGAAACGTGTGTACGCGCACCGGCACGCCGGCCAACCACGCGGCAAGTCGTCCAAGCGTTCCGGCTTTGGCGGTGTGGGTGTGGACGATCTCGGGCTTGTAGCGCCGGCACAGCCGCCATAGCGCCCAGAACGCGCGGAAGTCTCCGAGCAGGCGAATGTCACGCCCGAGGCCGGGGATCCGGATCACCTGATCCTCCATCCCGTGCTCCTCGACCAGCGCCGATGCATCGCCCTCGTGGCTGCCGGATTCCCCGATTGCCAGGAGTGTTGGGTAACTCGATCGCGTGCCGGCCGTGAGGAGGACGGCGTGCCAGGCGGGGCCGCCGATATTCAGCCGGGCGATGGCTCGAATAACGCGGACGTTTTTCACCGGCGCGGTCACGCGATTTCGTAGAACGTCTTGTACCAATTGACGAAGCGCTCAACCCCCTCGCGCATCGTCGTGCGCGGGATGAATCCGGTCGCCTGCTGCAGGCTGGCCACGTCGGCGTGAGTCGCGGCGACGTCTCCCGGCTGCATCGGAAGAAGATGTTTGCAGGTGGACTTGCCGAGCTGCTCCTCGAGCAGCGCGATGACCTCGAGCAGCTCGACCGGCTCCTGATTTCCGACGTTGTACAGGCGATAGGGCGCGACACTCGAGCTTGGATCCGGATTGGCGCTGCACCAATGGGGATCGTGGTCCGGAATCACATCCATGATGCGGACGACCGACTCGACCGCATCATCGACGTAAGTGAAATCGCGCTTCATGTGTCCGTTGTTGAACACGTTGATCGGGCGCCCCTCGAGGATCGCCTTCGTGAACTTGAACAGGACCATGTCGGGGCGGCCCCAGGGGCCATACACGGTGAAGAACCGCAGTCCGGTCGTCGGCAGTTGGAAAAGGTACGAATAGCTGTGGGCCATCAGCTCGTTGGAACGCTTGGTGGCGCCATACATCGAAAGCGGATGATCGGCGCCGCGCTGCGTCGAGTACGGCATCTGAGTGCTCGCGCCATATACCGAGCTCGAGCTCGCGTAGATCAGGTGCGGGACCTTACGGTACCGGCATTCCTCGAGCACCTGGAGGAAGCCAAGAATGTTGGAGGTGATGTACGCGTCGGGCCGCTCGAGCGAATAGCGCACCCCGGCCTGCGCGGCGAGGTGAATGACGCGCTCGAACTCGCAGCGGTCGAACAGCTGGTTCATCGCTTCCGGGTCGGCGAGAGCTGCGCGAACGAATTCGAACTTCCGGTGCGACTGCAGCAGCGCAAGGCGCGCTTCTTTGATGCGGACGTCGTAGTACTGATTGACGCAGTCGAGGCCCACCACGTCATGGCCGTCATTGAGCAGCCGGTTGGCGACGTGGAAACCGATGAATCCCGCCGCGCCGGTCACCAGGATGCGCATCAGTCGACTCGCGCGTGCACGCGAACGGAAACCGGCCTCCCATTCGCCACCGGGGCAACATTGATCTCCAGCTCCAGCAACTCGATCCCCTGCAGCGCACACACGACGTGCAACGCATCCAGCACGTCAGGGGAGAGCTTCCTGGTCGCAATCAGAATCCGTCGCACCCGGTGGCTGATCACGGCACGGGCCAGTTCATCCAGTCCGCCGACCACAGGTATTCCATGGATGCGTTCTCCACGCTTGGTCGGATCATCGTCGACAAAACAGATCGGCTTGAGGCCGAGCGAGGCGTTGTTCAACAGCTCGCGCACGGCGAGCTCCCCAGCGTCGCCGGCGCCATAAATAGCCACCGGCTCTCCCCGCCGGTTGAGCCGCGCGCGCAGCATTTCGAGCGTACGGAACGACCCGCGCGACGCGAGCACGAGCGCAGCCGCGAGCAGCGCATAGATCCAGAGCACGCTGGTCCCCGCGAGCATCGGGACACGCCAGAGGGCATAGGCGAACAGCGCGAGCGCGCCGGTCGCGACGGCCGCCAGCATACGATAGAGGTCCGCAATGCTGAAATAGCGCCACGCGCCGCGGTAGGTCCCGAACGCTTGAAACGCCACGACCTGCACCCCGATCGCGAGCCACAGCGTGCTGCGATAGGCGTCCATCATACCGGCGGGTGCCGCGCCCTCGAACCGCAGCCGAAACGCGCCGTAATACGCCGCCGCGACGAGCGCGACGTCCAACAGCATGACCGCGAGCCGCCGCTTGTAGAGCAGCACCGTCGCGAGGACAGTGGCAGGTTTCCAGCCGCTCGGCTTGTCCGGGTAAACCATCTGCATGCGGCCGAGCCAGGCTGCGAGCAATGTCAGCGCGACGAGAAAGATGGTTCCGACCATGAGGCCGAGGGCGGAATCGAGGCGGGACAGCAGCAGCCCGACGGCACCCCCGACCACGGCGAAGGCATACAACAGGAGCGCGACGTCGCGCTCGCGGAGGCCCAACGCAACGAGCCGGTGGGCGCTGTGGTCGCGGCCGCCCTGCGAGATTGCGCGCGCGGCGAGCGTGCGCGTCACCGTCACGAGCGCGGTATCGGCAATCGGCACCGCCATGATCGCGAGCGGCACGAACAGGACGGCGACGAGATTCTCGGACACCGACGCGGGCGACGTCACCACCAGGCCCGCGAGCAGCGAGCCGATGAACAGACTGCCCGTATCGCCCATGAAGATGCTCGCGGGCGGGAAGTTGTACCGCAGAAATCCCAGCGCGGCGCCGGCGAGCGACCAGGCCGCTGCGGCGTGCAGCCAGGCGCCCTGCAGCGCGAACGTGACGCCGAGAAATGCGGCCGCAACGCCCGCGACTCCCGCCGCTACGCCATCCATGTTGTCGAGCAGATTGAACGCGTTGGTGAGTGCCACGAACCAGAATATTGTGGCGAGCACGTTCACGAGGTGCCACGGGGTAAGCGCCAGCAACCCGCCAGCCGCCACCAGCGCGACTCCCGCAAGCAGCTGCGCGCTGAACTTGAGCTGCGGACGCAGCCGCACGAGATCGTCGACAAGACCGACCGCAAGCATGAACACCCCGGCTGCCGCGACGCCGCCCCACGCGAGCTGCAGGCGCGGGTTGCCGGCCAGCCCTTCGCCGCCGGTCAACCCCAGCCACACGAGCACGCCGGCGAACGTGCCGGCGCCGATCGCGATTCCACCGAGCAGTGCGGTTGGCCGTTGATGCCAACGATCGGCGCTGGGCCGCGCCACCCATTGGCGGCGCCGGGCCAGCGTCCGGACGAGAGGTGTGAGCACGAGGGCGACCGCGAAAGACAGCGCCGCGGCCGCGACTGGAGCGGGACTCATGCGGGCTGGGGGATCCGCGACCTTTCGTACGCAATGACCGACTGCAACGTCTCGTCGAGGCCGATAGTCGGCTGCCATCCGATGGCGGCCTGAATCTTCTCGAGCGAGGGGACGCGCCGCGGCATGTCCTCGAAATCGTCACCGTAGGCGTCGCGATACGGAATGAACGTGACCGGCGACGACGAGTGCGCGAGCTCTTTGATGCGTTCGGCCAGCTCGCAGATCGGCGTCTCGACGATGCTGCCGAGATTGTAGACCTCGCCGACCGTGCTGTCGGAATCCATCAGACCGATCATGGCCCGCACCGCATCGTGCACGTCCGTGAAGCAACGGGTCTGCCGGCCGTCGCCGTGCACGGTGAGCGGCTCGTCACGCAGCGCCTGCTGAACGAAGCGCGGAACCACCATGCCGTAGTGGCCGGTCTGCCGCGGGCCCACGGTGTTGAAGCAGCGTCCGATCACCGTCGGGCAGCGGCGCTCACGCCAGTAGGCGATCGCGAGAAATTCATCGATCGCCTTGGAGCAGGCGTAACTCCAGCGCCCGCGGCTGGTGGCGCCGAGCACCAGATCACCTTCTTCCCGGAACGGCACATCGGCGCCTTTGCCATAAACTTCCGAGGTCGACGCCACGAAGACTTTTTTCTTTTTCTTGGAGGCCGCCGCCAGCACCATCTCAGTCGTCTTGACGTTCGTCTCGATCGCGCGCACGGGACTCTCGACGACGAGGCGCACCCCGACCGCGGCGGCGAGATGAAAAATTCGATCGGCACAGTCCACGAGCTCGGCGAGGACCGGGGCGTTCTGGACTGCCTCGATGACGTACGTGAAGCCCGGACGCCCCTTGAGGTGCCGGATATTCTGCATGGACCCGGTCGACAGGTCGTCGAGGACGATGACTTCGTCCTCTCGACCAAGCAGTGCTTCGGCCAGATGGGAGCCGATAAAGCCCGCTCCACCGGTGATCAAATACTGCACGCCGCCCCCCGCCCTCCCTCCGCCCCCGTCCCCCGCTCCCAAGCCAACCC
>DASZNX010000466.1:0-17833 GCA_035551075.1 Gemmatimonadales bacterium
TCTATCATCCGGCGGATCACTCCCCCGAATGGGGCGTACTCGGCTGGAAGGGTCCGGTTCGGAAGCAGGGCCAATACCGAGTGCGCGAGGAGTGGGAGTCGCACGTCGACGACCCAAAAGCGGTGCTCGTCATCTTGCGCCACATGGGCTACAAGGTCTCGGTCAGGGTCGATCGCGCGATCGAGCAGTATCGACTCGGTGACGCGACCCTGCGCCTGGAGTGGTATCCGTCAATGGATGTCCTAATGGAAGTCGAAGGGCCACCCGACGCCATCGAGCGCGCGATTCCGTTGACCGGACTCCCCCGCGAGGAATTTCTGCCGGAGTCGCTGCCGTATTTCACCGCGGCCTACGAAGAGCGCACCGGCCGCGTCGCCCGCGTGAGCCGGCTCAAACGGCGCGAATGAATCCGCCGATGAAGCTCCTGATGCCGCTACGCGTGCCCGAGCTCGCTCCCTCGCTCGGCCGCATCATCGTTCCCCGCCGGCAGCAGGCCCCCTGGGTTCCACTCGACGACATACGCGAAGAACTGGCGACGCGCGTCCTGGAGCTCGGTGGTGAGGGACGCGCGACGGAAGCGCGCGCAACGGTACTAGAGACCACCGGCCGGCGCGCATGGGCGGCGGCGTGGGATCACGCCGTCCGCAAGGCGGCGAGCCGTGTCGCCGAAGCGCTCGACGCGGAGATCACGCGCACCGCGCACAGCGTTCGGCTGCCGCGGCGCAGGCTGCGCCGGTATCTCCTGACCAGTGCTGAAAAGCGCGCGATTGTCGCGCGGCTGGGCACGGGCGGCGGCGCCTTCGTCGCGGCCCTCGACGCGCTCGACGCAGCGGCGAGCCGGGTCTCCGATGCGTCGGTTCTGGACAAGGACGCGCATGCCGCCTGGCAGGATGCCTTGCGGACAGTCGCGCGGCGGCTCGAGGCAGCATGGCTCGCGCTGGAGGACGAAGTCGAAGAAGAGCGACGGCGCTGGATACCCGAAATCGAGACGCTCGCTGCCTGGCGGCCCCGCCTCTGGCCGATCTTCGTGATCTGGATTCCCGTCGCGACTGCCCTCATCTGGCTCGGCCTCATTCTCGGCGGCTACGTGCCGGCCCCCGCATGGCTCGCCACGCGACTGGGCTTTTAGCCCTGCTTCTTTGTAGCGCGATCGCGGGACGTGCCGCGGCGCAGCTACGGGTGCTCGAGGTTCCTGTCGCCACGCGAGCGAGCCTCGATTCGTTGGCGCGCCTGGGCTTCGAGGTCGCAGATGTCCGGCGAGTCGCCGGCCAGCTTCGCGCGATCGTCGTCGCGTCGCCGGAAACGGAGACCCGGCTCGTGAGGGCGGGATTTCGGACCGCTATTCCCTCGGCATCTCTCGCGCCTACGCAGGTGGCGGAAGACACATTTCACACATTCCACTCATTCGATAATCCCGTCACCGGCATTCGTGCGACGCTGGAGCAATGGGCCGCGGCCGACACGCTCATTCATGTGGATTCGGTCGGAGCGTCGTTCGAAGGACGACCGATACTCGTCGTGAAGATCGGACCGGCCGCGGACGCACCCGGCCGACCCAACGTGCTCTTCATGGCAACGCACCATGCGCGGGAGTGGATTTCGACTGCAGTGGCCATGAAGCTGATCCGCTGGCTCGCCGATTCGGGCGGAGCCGAGCTCGCGACCCATGACGTGTGGGTCTTGCCGGTCGAGAATCCCGACGGCTACCAGTACACCTTCACCACGGAGCGTTACTGGAGAAAGAACCGCCACCCGAATGCCGGCGGTAGTTTTGGGGTCGATCCGAACCGCAACTATCCGGCATTTTGGGGCGTGGACGACCTGGGGTCGAGCCCCTGGGAGTATGCGGAGACGTACCGCGGCACGGCGCCTGCCTCCGAACCGGAAACGCGGGCAGTGATGGCGTTTCACGCGGCGCACCCACCGGTCGTTGCGTTGTCGTACCACAGTTACGGCGGCCTGGTGATGTACCCGTGGGGATTTCGGGCGGGCGAGTTGCCTCCCGACTTGTCGCGCTATCAGGCGCTCGCGGGCACGGATCTCGAGCCGGCCGTGACTGACAGCGTGCCTGAATCACCGCACGATCATTACCATCCCGGTCCCGGTTGGAATCTGTACGCGACCAACGGCGAATACACCGACTGGGCCTATCACACTTACGGCACGATCGCATTCACGACCGAGCTCACCAGTGGTTGCTGCGTTCAGGGTCTTTATTATGGCTTTGAGTTTCCCGACGACAGCGCGCTGGTCGAGCGCGTGTTCCGCGACAATTTGCCGTTTGCGCGCTCGCTCATTGCAGCATCGGGCGACCTCGCCCGCGCGCCCGGCGTATCCGGTCTCGTGCCGAACGTGCAACGATTCAGCTCGCTGTGGCCCGACTCCTGGCTGAGTCTCGACGCCGGCGCTCCCCGCCCGCTCTCACTCACAGTGCGGACCGCAACCGGAGCGCTCGCGACCCGCGGCGCGCAGACGGATTCGCTCGGTCGCGGCGTGTTGCGAACGGATTGGCGCACGGATCTCCACCTGGATCAAGTGCGAGCGCTCCACGCGGAAGGAACGAACGTCGTAGCCGAGCTGATCTCGCTCGCCGGCGCCGAGCCCTTGGACAAGGGGTGGCGGGGATGGGCGCGTGACAGCGTGAGTGCCCCGGCGGGAGGGAAAAACTCGTGGTTTACCTCCGGCACCGCCGACACGTTGACGTCTCCGGTCACCGACCTGCGCAACCGTACGGCACTATGGCTGCAGTTTTGGACCAAGCACTCCGGCTCGACGTTTACACCCGAGCAAAACGGCGTCGTGCAGTTTTCGGGGGATTCGGGTCGCACGTGGAGCACCGTTGCGATGATCGTCGGCGATGGCCCGAGCTGGTATCCGGTGCGCGTGGATTTGCCGCAGGCCGCCGGTCGGCGCGGGGCGCAGGTGCGCTTCATCTCGAATCAATTCACCTGGTGGATCGACGCGGTCGGGTTTGCGTCGGACGCCACGGCCGCGTTCGCTCAGCTCGCGGCTGCCGCAAGCGCGGAAGTTTCCGAGAATCCTGTCCGCAGCGATCAAGTCGTGATCTCGTGGCCGGCCACGGTCAGCAGCGCGCGGATATCCGTCTTCACATTCACTGGCGAGCGATTGTACGAGGCGACGGTCGCGGCGCCGACGAACGAATACGTTTGGGACCTCACCGTAAATGGTGGAGCTCGGCGCGTGGTGAACGGCGGGTACATCGTGGTCGTCGACGTAGACGGGAATCGGTACCGGCGCCGTCTCTTCGTCGCGCGGCCCTCACCATGAGCGCCGTGGGAGTGGGCGTCGATCTAGTCGAGGTGTCGCGCGCTCGCGCCATGCTCGCCGACAAGGGCGCCCACGTATTCGACCGCCTGCTCACGCCAGCCGAGGCCGACTATTGCCGCTCCCGGCCTGATCCTGCCGAGCACGTCGCGGTCCGGCTCGCGGCGAAGGAGGCGGTCTACAAAGCGCTGCAGGGAAGCGAAGCCGCGCGCGGGATCGGGTGGCGTGACATCGAGATCACGCGCGCGCCCGATGGTCGACCGGACGTCGAATTGAACGGGTTGGCCGCGAGCCGGGCAAAGGAACTACGGGTCAAGAAGGTCCTGCTGTCGCTCTCGCACACCCACGAGGCCGCCGTCGCAATTGCTGTATTATCAACAGATTGAATTCCCGACAAAGTTACTCTACTTTTCTGCCCGTGCGGTTCCTGACGACAAGTCTGCTGGTCACCGCCTGCCTTGCGCAGCTACTCGCAGGGCAGGCGGCTGACTCTTTGACCCCGGCGCGACGCGTCGTCGCCGCCGCCTCGCTCGCCGCAAAAGAGTACGCTCTCGGGGTTGCGCCGGCTGGTCGGGAAATCACCCAGCCCAATGAGGTCGACGAGGCCAAGCTCTTCATTCAGCAGGCGCAGTTTGACGTGCCCGGACTTCCGTCCGCGGCCCGGACTGACGCGCAGCATTCGCTCGATCACATCACACAGCTGCTCGAGCAGCTTGCGCCACCCGACGCGGTGCGGCAGGCGACCGACAGCCTGATAGCGCGAGTTACTCGGGCAGCAGGCGGGCCGAACGTCCTCGAGCCCCTGCCGGCCAATCCTCCCTCGATGGCGCGCGGTGCCGTCGTGTTTCGCGAGCGGTGTGCGCAATGCCACGGCGAAAGCGGACGCGGTGACGGTCCCAAAGCAAAGACGCTCAAAGGTCCGCCGCCCGCGGATCTGGCGGATCACGCGATCATGGGCAGCATGTCGCTGGTCGACATTTATCGCCGGATCGCCATCGGAACGCCCGGCACGGCGATGCCGGAGTTTGCGGGCGACCTCTCGGCCGAAGATCGGTGGGCGGTCGCAAGCTACGTTGCGGCCTTGCAGTATGGTGGATCAGCAACCGCCGCCACGTTTGCCGCCGTCCGGCGCCAGATCGATTCCGCGCTCTCGCTGCACTCCGAGCAGACGGCGGTCGACGCCTATATGACGTTCGAGCAAGTCGAAACTGCGGTGCGGGCGAAGAATCCTGGCCTCGCCAGCGAGCTGGAAGCGGCGTTCGGGTGGCTGCGGACGCGGACCGCCAAAGCCGATGAGGCCGAGCGCAGGAGGATCCGCGACCGGTTACTCGAGGGACTCGAGCGGGCCGAGCGCGTCGTGGCCGACCGGCCGTCCCCCATGAGCCTGTTCGTCGCATCCTTCTTCCTGCTCCTGCGCGAAGGCTTCGAGGCGATTCTCATCGTCGCGGCGCTGATGACATTCCTCGTGAAGGCGGGCGCTCCCGTACAGCGGCGCCGTGATGTCGCGCGCGGCGCATGGCTCGCGGTGGGAGCGAGCCTGCTGACGTGGGTGCTCGTCGAGTTGCTGTTCCAGGTCACGCCGGGGCAGCGGGAGACCATCGAGGGCGGCACGATGCTCCTCGCCGCGGCCGTGCTGTTCTACGTGAGTTATTGGCTACTGTCGAAGGTCGAAGCCGCCAAGTGGACCGCGTTTGTGCGCGGCAAAATGGAAACGGCGCTGTCGTCCGGCTCGGGGGTCGCGCTCAGCGCAGTCGCGTTTCTCGCCGTGTATCGCGAAGGGTTCGAGACAATTTTGTTCTACAAGGCGCTTTTCACCTCGGCCGGCACGGGAGGAGGTGGAGGGGGCGGCGTTTCGGTCATCGCGGGAATCGCGGTCGGCGCGGTCGGATTAGTGTTCGTCTACTATGCCATCAATCAGCTGGGCCTGCGTGTCGCGATGAAGCCGTTCTTCACGGTTACGGGCGTCATGCTGTATTACATGGCGTTCGTATTTGCGGGGAAGGGGATCGCAGAGCTGCAGAGTGCGCAGGTCATCCCCCTGACGGTCGTGGAGAACGCGCCGCGCGTGCCGGTATTCGGGATCTATCCAACCGTCGAATCGCTGGCGCTCCAGGGCCTGCTGTTGGCGCTCGCGATCGTCGCGCTGATTTGGGCGTTCCGGCCCAAACACTCACGCGCGCAGGGCGACCTCCTTCGGTCGTAGCGATTCGGGCAGCGGCTGCGGCGCCGTCGGCGTCCGCCACACGTACAGCAGAATCCCTCCCACAATCATGAGCAGCACGCTGGTGCCCTGCGCGAGCGTGAACATGCCCAGTATCCGGTCGTCCTTGGAGCGTACGAACTCCACGAGGAATCGCTCCGCCCCCGCCAGCACCATGTAACACGCGAACAACCAGCCGACCGCGTGCCCGTGCTCGCGCCGTTTCCACAGCCACAAGAACACGAGAAACATGATCGCCGTCTCGTACAGCTCCGTCGGGTGGACCGCCACGACCTGCATCGGGTCGGTGCCCGGGGGGAAATGCACATTCATCGCTTGCAGGTTGGCGACGGTGGTGGGCGGCAGGCCGGCGGGGAATTTCATGGCCCACGGCAGCTTCGAGGGGATGCCGTAGTCGTCGTTCACCAGAAAGCAGCCGACGCGCCCGAGCGCGTAGCCCAGCGCGAGCGGCGCCGCGCAGATCTCCGCCGTGAAGCGCGGCGGCACGCGCCGCCGCCAGCCGTTCAGCAGAATCGCGATCACCGCGCCTATGAAGCCGCCGTACCAGACAAAACCGCCGCGGCGGAACAACGCCTCGGTCTCGCCGGTGAGCAGGACGTACCACGCCTTCGCGCCGATCAAGCCGCCGATCACACCGGCAATGATGATGTCGGCGGCGTAGTCCTCGTCGAGCCCGCGCTGCCGGAGATCGATCTGAATCGCCCATCCGGCCATGAGAAACGCGACCATCATCATCAGGCCGTAGCCGGTGAGCTCGAGCGGGCCGAGATGCAGAACGAAGGGATAGACCGTCATTGAGAGGTCGTGCGTCGTGCGTCGTGCGTCGTTTCGTACATTTCGAGTCCAGGCAGAGGAAGATCGGCACGTGCGTCCAGGGTCCAGTCGCTGCGCTCGCCGAGCCGCAGCCGGTGCCAGCCGGCCCGGGCGATCATCGCGGCATTATCGGCGTTGAGGCGAGGACTGGCGACCGCCACACGAGCCAGACCGCTCAGTCGCTGAGCCGCCAAGCTGCTCAGCGCGCGGCTGCACGCTACGCCTCCGCCCAACACGGCGGTCTTGTAACCCGTGGCATCGACGGCGCGAGCGAGCTTCGTGACGAGCACGTCGAGCACCGCATCCTGAAATCCCCGTGCAATATCTGGCCGATCGCGATCCAAGTCCTGCGAGGCACGGACCGTGTGTAACACCGCGGTCTTGAGACCGGAAAATGAAAACTCGAACCCTTCGTTGAGCATGGGCCGGGGAAACTGGAAGCGGTGGGGATCGCCTTCCCTTGCCAGCCGCTCGATCGCCGGACCACCAGGATAACCCAGGCCGAGCAGCGTCGCGACTTTGTCGAAGGCCTCACCCGCGGCGTCGTCGCGCGTCTCGCCAAGCAGCCGGTAGCGGCCCCATGCGGGCACATCGAGTAGCAGCGTGTGGCCGCCCGACACGAGCAGCGCGACAAATGGTGGAGCGAGATCGCGGTCCTCGAGCGTCGGGGCAAAGAGATGCCCCTCCATATGATGGACGCCGATCAGCGCCCGCTCGCCAGCGAACGCGAGCGCTTTCGCGTATACGATGCCCACCAGGAGCGCGCCCGCGAGGCCCGGACCGGCTGTGACCGCCACTGCATCCACGGCGGACATCGGCACGCCGGCTTCAGCGATTGCGCGATCCACGACCGCGGGCAGCGCGGTGAGGTGGGCCCGGCTGGCCAGCTCGGGCACGACGCCGCCGAACACCTTGTGGATGTCCTGCGACAGGATGATCAGGCTCGCGAGCTCACCGTTCACCAGCACGGCGGCCGACGTCTCGTCGCACGACGTCTCGATGCCGAGGACGACGTCAGCCACGGCGGGACGTCGCGCGACGCTTGAGCGTCACGGAGTCGGGAATGGCGCGCGCGACAAGGCCACGCGGGCCTACGACGGTGATCCGGGCAACGCCGCTGCCGGCGCTCGTGGTCGAGTTGGTGATGTGCGCGACGACGCGCAGCGAATCCCGCGTCAGCGCCTGGACGCGGTCTTCGGGTCCGCGGACGGAAACCGAGACTTTCGCGGGCGTGACGATGTAGCTGGTGATGGCGCCGGCGCCCGTCTCCACCGGAATTCCCGAGAACGAGCGCTCCGCGATCACTCCCATGTCGCCCGTCACGGTGACCTGCTTGGGAGCAATGCGGACAATGCCGAGCGGCATCGTATCGATCGGTACGGTCCGGCCGAACGTGCCCGAGACATTGGTGATTTCCATCGGGACCGTGGTGACGGAGTCAATGGCCTCGAGGCTCTTCCCGGGACCGACCAGCCGCGCGGTTGTCGGCGTCATGGAGAGCCCGCCACGCAGCATCTGCGAGGAATCCGCGACCACGGTGACCAGGGACACGATCCGGACGTCCTTCCGCGCGACACTGTCGAGCGCGATCGTGATCTCGCTCGGACGGATCTCCATGACGCGCACATCGGCGCCTTTGGGAAGCGCCAGCTCGACGTCGGTGGGATCGAGATGGATCGACCACGTGGTCGACGTCAACGTATCGGGCACCCGCCGGGTGATGTCGCCCGCCAGCGAGCGGAGCTTGAGGATCTGGCTGCCTTTCCCGGACACCTGCGCGCGCACCTTGGGGAGCTTCTGCACGAGGGCGCGTCCGCGTGGCAGCTGCACGTTGAGCGTGACATCGAAGCTCGTCGTCACGGGCTGCTGCAGCTGGACAGCCACGTAGAGCATCAGCGCGAGAAACAGCGCCGCGCCTTTGATCGGCCAGTTGCGCGTGATGAGCTGGAGCAGGCTAGCGCGGGGCATCCAGCAGGCGGCGAATCAGGTTTTCGTTGACGGGCGCGTCCCAGTCGGCGGCGCCGATCACCTTTTTGACGATCACCCCGTCGCGATCGATCACGAAGCTCTCGGGTACGCCGGTTGTTTGATAGATCTGCCGGATCGTGCCGTCCTGGTTGTGCAGGATCTGAAACGTCAGACCCATGTCCTTGACGAATTTGTCCACCACGGTCGAATCCTGCTCGTCCACGCTGACCGCGACGAGCTGGAAGTCCGTTCCGGCGAGCTTGTGGGACAGCCGCTCCATCGACGGCATTTCGACCTTGCACGGGGGGCACCACGTCGCCCAGATGTTCAGCAACACGACCTTGCCGCGGTAGTTCGCGATGGTAGCGGGTCGGCCGCTGGGCAGCTCGACGGCGTGAAAGTTGGGGGCGGTCGATCCCACCTCGATCAGCTCGAGTTGGGGCCGCAGCTTGATCGCCAGCGCTATCCCGAATACCGCCGTCATCACCACGCCGGCGACCAGGGTCCACTGCTGGCGATTCGTCATACCGTTACCATGCAACGACGCCGCAGCTCCTGCACTTCACGGCCGGGATCGGCGCTGCCGAACACGGCATTCCCGGCGACGAACGTGTCGGCGCCGGCCTGGTGTGCCGCGGCGATGGTGTGCCGGGAAATGCCGCCATCGACCTCCAGAAAAAATCGCGCATCGTGCGTCGTGCGTAGTGCGTGGGCGCGACGAATCTTGTCATTCGACGCGGGCAGATAATTCTGGCCACCAAAGCCCGGATTCACGGTCATGATCAGCAGCAAGTCGAAATCGCGCACCACCTCTTCGGCGTGGGCGAGCGGCGTCGCGGGATTCAAGGCGAGACCGGCCATCATGCCGCTCTTCTTCACCGCGTCGAGCTGGCGTTGCACGTGGATCGTGGCCTCGGGGTGAAACGTGAACACCGAAGCGCCCGCGGCGGCGAACGATTCGATGTAGTGCTCGGGCTCGACCACCATAAGGTGCACGTCGATCGGTTTGTCGGTCAGGTTGCGCAATGCCTCGATCATATTGGCGCCGAACGTGATGTTCGGAACGAAGCGGCCGTCCATCACGTCGACGTGCAGCCAGTCGGCTCCCGCATCCAGAACCTGCTCTACTTGTTCCTTCAAACGCGCGAGATCGGCCGACAGGACGCTCGGCGCGATGCGGATGCCGTTGGTCATTGCGGGCTCCGCGCCACTACGATGTCCACCACGGTGCCGGGCGCAGCCAGCGTGCCGGCGGCCGGCCGCTGCGCGACGACTGTCCCGGGCGCACCATCGGTCGTGCGCCGCCGCGTGACGGTGCCAAGCTGCAGTCCTTCCGTTTCCAGTCGCGTGCGCGCGTCCCCCGAGGAGATACCGAGGAGATCGGGAACGGAGATCGTGGGCGCGCCCCGGCTCACGACGAGCGTGACGCCCGCGGCCGGCGCGAGCGCGGTGCCGGCGGGCGGGCGCGTCATCATCGCAAGACCCCGCAGTGAGTCGGCCTGCACGGAATCCACTTGACTCACGGCCAGGCCGGTCGCGGTGATGAGCAACTGCGCCAGGCTTGCATCGAGTTTGGCGACATCCGGCACGGGAATTTTGGGCGGCCCAGCGCTCGACACCAGAGTGACTTTCGTGCCTTCGGGCGCGACGACGCCCGGCGGCGGATCCTGCCAGATGACTACCCCCTGCGGGGCGCTCGGATGCGGCTCGGCGCCCCCATCCGTGACCTGCAGCTGGGCTTTCTGAATCTCGGTTTGCGCTTCGGCAAGCGTGAGCCCGAGAACGCGGGGCACCGCTTGATGGCCGGGGAGAATCGGCGCCGGAAAGAGGACGAGATAGGCCGTCAGATATCCCGCAAGCAAGACGCCCGCGCCGATCGCCAGCCACCGCAACCAGCGCCGGTCGAACCTGACTTCCTGCCACGGGGCGAAGTGGCGCCGAACTCGCATCAGCAATCGCTCGCGCGCACGAGTCGCGCCGCGTACGCGCCGTCGATGCCGTGGCGCTGCGGCAAGGATTGAAAATCGCCGACCGGCGTCAGCAGTCCGGTGGGCACCCGCGAGCTCGGTTCGCGACGAAACGCCGGATGGCGTGTCAGAAAACTCTCCACGACGTCCTCGTTTTCCTCCGGCTCGAGCGAGCAGGTCGCATAGATCAGCAAACCTCCCGGACGGACCAATGTTGCTGCGGCAGCGAGCAGGCGCGCCTGGCGTACTGCTGCGCGCGCGAACGTCGTCGGCTTGAGTCGCCAGCGCGCGTCGGGGTGGCGGCGCATTGTCCCCGTCGCGCTGCAGGGCGCATCGATCAGAACCGCGGCAACGCTCGCCGGCCGGATCGGCGCCGCCTCAAGATTGGCGCCGACGCACCGAATTGCCACTCCCGCGCGCCTGACGGTGCCGGCGAGCCGTCCGAGTCTTTCGTGACGATTGTCACCGGCAATGACCCTCGCGCCCGCGGCCTCGAGAGACACGGCCTTTCCTCCCGGGGCCGCGCAGGCATCGTACACCTGCTCGCCCGCCGGCACGGCCGCGTAGCGCGCGATGAGAGCGTGCGCTGGGTCTTGAACGATGAAGGCTCCTTCGGAGTAGCCGGGAAGGCCTGCGGGATGCGCGGTTCGTACCTCGAGACCTGCATCAAACGCCGCCCTCTCCACTTCGACATCAGCCTCCCGAAACGCCTTCTGCAACATCTCACGTGTCCAGCGGGCCGGTTGGAGGACTAGTGGCGGGCGCTTGTCATTCCATGCGACGAGCTTCCTGGCTTCGTCGGGCCCGAAACGGGCCGTCCATCGTTTAACGAGCCACTCGGGATGCGTCGTTGACGTATCCCGCATCCCGCCTCCCGCATCTCGATGTACTTGCCGCAGCATGCGATTCACGTATCCCGTGCTCGCCTCACCCACCGTCTCTCGAGCAAGTTCGACGCTCGTCGATACCGCGGCATGTGACGGGACGCGGGATAACCAGCGGAGCTGATAGGCACCGAGGCGGAGCACGTCGTGCAGGCGGGGATCGGCGTGCGTCAAATCGAGGGTGCGATCCAGCTGGCGCTGCCGGCGCAGCACGCCGGCCGAGAGCTCATAGGCGAGACGCCGGTCGCGTTCGGCGAGGCCGCTGAGGTGACGGTCACGAGCATCGGTCAACGGCGCTCCGGCGCGCACTGCGCGGAGAATCTCGAGAGCCGCGCGACGGGCGGCCGTTGCCGATTTAATCCAACATCCCCTTGGTCGGGGATGACGGCATTGCGACTTCGCGCCGCGCCATACGGCCGGCGAGAAATGCAGCGCGGCCCGCCAGGGTCGCAAGACGCATCGCCTGAGCCATCGCGACGGGATCCTGCGCCGCGGCGATCGCGGTGTTCATCAGGATTCCGTCCACGCCCTGTTCCATCGTTACGCACGCATCGGAGGCCGTGCCCACGCCGGCGTCCACAATGACCGGCACGTGGAGGCGTCGCTTGATCGTCCGGACGCTGAATGGATTGAGCAGGCCAAGGCCGCTGCCGATCGGCGAAGCGAGCGGCATCACGGCCGCGCATCCGGCATCCTCGAGACGCAGCGCCGTCACGAGATCTTCATTCGTATAGGCGAGCACCGTGAAGCCTTCCTTGACCAGCACCCTCGCGGCCTCGAGCAGTCCCTGCACATCGGGCAGCAGCGTTTCCTCATCGCCGATGACTTCGAGCTTCACGAAGTCATTGAACCCCGCCTCGCGCGCGAGCCGCGCGTAACGAATCGCATCCTCGGCCGTGTAACAGCCGGCAGTATTTGCGAGCAGGAAGATCTGCTTGGGATCGAGGTAATGCAGCACGCTGTTTGCTTTCGTGCGATCGAGATCGACGCGACGCACGGCGACTGTCACGACTTCGGCGCCCGACGCCTCGATCGCGTGCACCATCGTTTCCATGTCGGGATACTTGCCGGTCCCCACCATCAGCCGGGAATGAAAGGTCCGGCCACCGATGGTGAGCGGCTCGTCGCGGATTGTTTCGACTGCGGTTGTCATAGCCTCTTAGCCACCACCGACAAAGTGGACCAGCTCGATCGCATCTCCCGCTGTCACGGTCACGTCTCCAAGCCCCGCCCTTCGCACGATCGTCCGATTGTGCTCGACCACCACGGTCCGCGGATCGAGATCGAGCTCTTTGAGCAAATCGAGCAGTGTCCCGCCCGAAATTTTCTTGTGCTCGCCGTTGATCACGACATCCATTCTCTCGTCCTCCGCAGCGCCGCCGCAGGGTCGGCATCGTCCCAGAACGCGCGGATCGCCGCAATGCCGTGGACGCCTGTCTTCGTTACGTCGCTTATTCGATCGACCGTGATGCCGCCGATCGCGATCACCGGCACGTCACCAGCCGCCGCAACAATCGCCCGCAACCGGTCGAGTCCGAGAGGCGGGCGGCCGGGATGCGAGGCGGTCGCATACACGGGCCCTACAACAAGATAGTCAGCCCCCGCCACTCGCGCGGCCTCGGCTTCCGCCAAGTCGTGTACCGATTTGCCGATCCACCACTCCGGATTCAACGCGCGAGCGGCGCTGACTGAAAGGCTTCCGTTGCCCAGCTGGACGCCGGCGGTGGGAACGGCAAGCGCGACGTCGAGCCGGTCATTCACGAAGAGGCGGGCTGGTGGGCAGACGGACAGGCGGGCGGCGAGCTGATAATGCTCCAGCCCGCTCAACTTGCGGCCCCGCGCATGAAACGCCAAATCCGACCCGCCACCGACGGCAAGTGCTCGCGCGATGTCGTCGAGATCGGCGCGCCGCGCGATGCGCTCATCCGTGATGGCATGCAGGCGCGGCAGCGGAATTCTCACGTGAAGCGTTGGCCCGGTTTGAGTCGAGCGCCACGGAGCCAGTCGGCGGTCGGCATCCGGTCCTTTCCCGCCACCTGGATCTCAGAGACCTCGACCGTACCGCCGGCCGTGTCCTTGAAAGGTCCGGTCGCGATCATCAGCCTCCCATCGGCCACAAGGATCTCGCCGGGCGCGCCCGTGCCGGGAAAGGGTGGCTCGTTCACTTTGGGATTGAAGAGCTTGATCTCGAGGCCGTTCAACTCGGTCCAGGCGCCGGGCCGCGGATCGAGACCGCGCATGAGCGCTCCGACGGTGCGGGCATCTTTGGTCCAGTCGATGCGCGCGATCTGGCGCGTCAGCTTCGGCGCGTAAGTCGCGCGCTCCTCATTCTGCGGGACCGGTTGTGGTGGCGGATCGCTCTGCTCCAGCATGGCGAGCGTTTCGATGAGTGCTTGCGCGCCCATTTCCGCCAGGTGGGCCGACAGCTCTCCCGCCGTTATGTCGGGCGGAATGCGATGTGGGATCTGATGCAACGTCGGCCCCGAATCCATACCGGCGTCGAGCAGCATGATCGTGACGCCGGTAGTCTCATGCCCGCGGATGATCGCCCACTCGACCGGCGCCGCGCCGCGAAGACCCGGCAACAGTGACGGATGCACGTTGAGCATCCCGCGACGGGGAAGCTGCAGCAATGCGGGCTTGAGGATGTGCCCGTAGGCGACGACGACTCCGATATCAGGCTGCAGATCGCGGAGTCGTTGGAGAACGGCGGGGTCGGTGGGCTTTTCCGGCTGCAGGACCAGGAGCTCTTCGGCCTGTGCCGCGACTTTGATCGGTGGCGAGATAAGCGTGGAGCGCGAGCGGCCCTGCGCAGCATCCGGTTGCGTGACGACGGCGACGACGTCGAATCCCTCACCAACGAGGGCACGCAATGATGGGACGGCGAATTCGGGTGTGCCGAAAAAAACCACGCGCACTTACAGCTCGCCTGCCGGCTCCGGCGTGACCTCTTTGGTGAAACCCTTTTCGCCTTTGCGCGATTTTTTCCATTTCGACAAGAGCAGCGCCCGCTTCACCGCACTCAGATGGTCGAGAAAGAGAATGCCGTCCAGATGGTCGATCTCGTGCTGGATGGCGCGCGCTTTATAGCCGACGGCTTCGACCCGAACGGGTCTGCCGTCCCGATCGAGCGCGTCCACGACGACTCGCGCCGGGCGTTCCACGTCGCCGAAGATCTCGGGGATCGAAAGACAGCCCTCCTCGGCCGTCTCGTGATCGGCGCTGCGCTCGACGATGACGGGGTTGATCAGCGCGAGGGCGGGTGGATCTTCCTCTCCGACGTCCACCACGGCCACGCGCTGGGCGATCCCAATCTGGTTCGCGGCGAGACCAACGCCTTTAGCGGCGCGCATCGTTTCGAATAAATCGTCGACGAGCCGCCGCACGGCGTCGTCCACCGCGCGCACGGGCGTTGCCTGCTGGCGCAGGACCGGTGAGCCGAGCAGATGCAGCGTCCGTACCGTCACGCCGGCTTCACCTCGGCCCCGACCCCACGGTTCGTGATGCTGGCGACTCCGCTCCGCAGGATCACGAACTTCGCTTCGCCGCTGCGAATCGTGACTTCGTCCTCTTTGATGTACACGACCTCGCCGACGATGCCGCTCGACGTCACGATCCGGTCACCGCGCTGCAGGGTCGACAGCAGCTGCTTGTGCTGTTCCTGCTGGCGGCGCTGCGGCCGAATGAGGAGGAAGTAGAAGATCGCGATCATCGCCCCGATCTGGAGCACGAAAGCGATCAGCCCCGGCCCTCCGCTCTGCCCGGACGGAACGAGCAGCAGGAGCAGCGACGCTGCGGTGATGGTCATGCGACTCCTCCCCCTTCCCCTGTGGGTTGATAGCGGTGGCGCCAGTCGTCGGCCCACGTTGCGAATGCGTCGCCACCCCGTTGAATCACCTCGCGCATTTCCGCGGCGAGGCGGATCAGGTAGCGAACATTGTGCAACGACAGCAGCCGCAGGCCCAACAGCTCTCCCGCGACGAACAGGTGGCGCAGGTACCCGCGCGAGTACGTCGTACACGTCTCGCAATCGCAACTCGGGTCGAGCGGTCCATTATCCGTGCGGAAGCCGGCGTTGCGGATATTCAACGTTCCATCCGGAGTAAATGCCGAGCCGTTGCGGCCGCCGCGCGTCGGCGCGACGCAATCGAACAGATCTACGCCCCGTTCCACCGCCGCAACGAGGTCTGCCGGAAATCCGACGCCCATAAGATAACGGGGCAGTGTAGCGGGAAGCCCCTTCTCCAGAACGTCGAGCGTTGCGTACATCCGGTCTTTGGGCTCGCCCACCGACAGCCCGCCGATCGCTATTCCGGTCCACGGGCCTAATTCCATTATGCGATCAACGCATTCGGTCCTCAAAGCCGGTAACGTGCCGCCCTGGATTATTGGCCATAACGTCTGATTGCACGTCGACACGTCGGCACGAGGCACGCCCGCGGATTCGTGCCGACGTGCAGTCGTGCCGACGTGCGTGCCTGCCACGAGATCCCCATGTCGTTTCTTGCATCGCTCGAGCCAGCGGAGAGTCCTCTCCAGCGCATCCCGCGCCGTAGCTTCGTCCGCGCCACCCGCAATGACGTGGTCGAATGCCATCGCGATATCCGCCCCCAGTTTCCACTGAATCTCCATCGCACGTTCCGGAGTCAATGTCCGGCGCCCGCCGTCTACATGACTTTGAAACTCGACGCCATCCTCGTCGACGCGGCGAAAGCCTTCGAGCGAGAAGACCTGAAAGCCGCCAGAGTCCGTGAGCAGCGGCCGCTCCCATGCCATGAACCTGTGGAGTCCGCCGAGCTGCGAAATGACGTCTTCACCCGGCCGAACGTGCAGATGGTAGGTGTTCGCGAGGACGATCTGCGCACCGACGGCCTTGAGGTCGGCGGGCGAAAGCGTGCGCACGGTCGCCTGCGTGCCGACGGGCATGAACACCGGCGTTTCGACCGTGCCGTGCGGCAGGGTGAGCGAACCCGACCGCGCTGCACCCGATTGGCCGTCGATCCAGAAGTCGAACATCAGACTTGAAAGCGGGCCGCTGTCACGCGCATAATCCTAGCCATGCTCTGCACTCGTTGTCACCAGCGTGAAACGCTGATCACGCCGGAAAAGCGTGCCGAAATCGAAGCGAAGCTCGGCGTCGCGTGGCCGTTCGGTGATCTTTGCAAGCAGTGCCTCGAAGATCTGCTGAAAGAAGACGACCCTGAGGTCCGCGCCCGGATCAAGACCTTCATGAAGGCCGCAGGGACAAAGGTCAAAGGCGAGATCGAGAAGGACTTGCGATCCGCGGCCGGCAAGGTCCTCGACTTCGCCGATCGACTGCTCGGCAAACAGCGCTAGAGAATCAGCATCGCGTCGCCGTAGCTGTAGAAGCGATAGCCCTCCCGTACCGCTTCCCGATAGGCGTTCATCACGGAGGCGTATCCGCCAAACGCGCAGACCAGCATCAACAGCGTCGAGCGCGGAAGGTGGAAGTTCGTGATCAGATGGCTGACGATCTGGAATTCATATGGCGGCCGGATGAAGAGGCTGGTCTCGCCGGAGCCGGGGCGAATCAGTCCGCGATCGCCGACTGACGATTCCAGAGCACGAACCACCGTCGTCCCCACCGCCCACACGCCACGCCGTTTTTCGATTGCATGATTGATCCACTCCGCCGCGCCCGGCGTGATGTCATAGGCCTCGGCGTGCATGGGATGTTGGCTCAGGTCTTCCGTCTCGACGGGCTTGAACGTCCCCGGTCCCACATGCAGGTCGATCGATGCGACCCGCACCTGGCGGGTGTAGAGATCCGCCAGCAACTCCGGGGTGAAATGTAGGCCCGCGGTTGGCGCGGCCACGCTGCCGTCGTGCGCGGCGTACACCGTCTGATACCGCTCGACGTCCGCCGCGTCGGGCGGACGACTGATGTAGGGCGGCAATGGCACAGCACCATACTTGGCGAGCGTCGCGCGCGCGTCGAGTGCGCCCACAAACCGCACGCGCCGCAAGCCGCCGCCCAACATCTCGAGAATCTCGACAGCGCTGTCGTCACCGATGGTGACGCGGCGACCGGGTTTGAGCTTTCCGCCGGGATGCCCCATCGCGAGCCACGTGCCGTCTGCCAGCTCTCGCACCATCAACAGCTCGGCACGTGTCCCGGTGTCGCGTTTGCCGTGCAGTCTCGCGGGTATGACGCGTGACGTGTTGATGACGAGCACGTCGCGGGGCGGAATCAGTCCCGGAAGATCGCGAAAATGAAGATGCCGGATCTCGCCGGACGCGCGATCGAGGACCAGAAGGCGACTCGCCGAGCGATCGGGAAGGGGATGCTGGGCGATCTGAGCGCTGGGAAGATCGTAATCGAAATCAGAGAGCCGGTGCATGGAATGCGAAATTTGGAATGCGGAACGCGGAATGCTGAATTCGGAACGAAAGGGTGAGCGTCAATTCCGCGCTCCGCATTCCGCATTATCCGTCGAAGATACTCGCCTGCTCCGTCGATTTGGGCGGGACAAATCCGAAGTGCCGGTACGCGGCCGGTGTGGCGACCCGGCCTCTGGGCGTGCGCGCAAGAAAGCCCTGCTGCATCAGGAACGGCTCGTACACTTCTTCGAGTGTGCCCGGGTCTTCGCCCACAGCCGCGGCGACTGTCTGCACGCCGACGGGGCCGCCGTCGAACATCTCGATGATTGCCTTGAGAATTCGCGCGTCCATGT
>DASZNX010000467.1:0-2818 GCA_035551075.1 Gemmatimonadales bacterium
GGAATCTCCCGCGATCAGGATAATCCCGTCACGATCGAATGACTGCAGATTGGCCATCATCTTCTTCTGCAGCTCGGGGTCGTGCACGAAGCCGGTCGTCAGTCGAACCTGGCCAATCTCTTTCAGCACACGGTATTCGACAAACGACACGCTGATGTCGGTGGTCGGCCTCGGCGACGCGGCGCCCGCGAGCAGGGCAAGGCTCACGGCAAGAACTTGGCTTGCCTTGCTCATGCGGCCTCGATGACCTCGAGCAGCCAGTCACTGGCGACGCTCTGCTTCACCGTCTTGCCTGCAGCATCCTTATCAGTGAGTCGAGCGCCATGCTTCAGCAGCAACGCGATGATCTCCTTCTGCTGCTCGCGAGCAGCGGGGGATCCGCTCCCGCCGCGGCCGGTGTTCTGCACGGCCAAGTGGAGTGGCGTAGACCCGCTGCCGTTCCTGCCGCGCGGGTGTGCGCCGTTCGCGAGCAGCGCCCGCACGGCGCTCGCGCAGCGGCCCCGCACCGCGCGATGCAATGGCGCGACGCCGCTCTTGTCGGCGGCGTTGGGATCGGCGCCTGCCGCGATCAAACACTCGATCATTGTCGCTTGGGCCGTCGGGTTCCAGGTCGGCGCGTCAGGGCCCCCGTCCGCCGCGTAGTGCAGCGGCTGGGCGCCACGCCGATTCCGGGCCGCGACATCCGCACCTCGCGCCAGGAGTGTCCGCGCCATTTCTCGTTCGTATGCGGCCGCGGCGACGTGGAGCGCGGTATCGCCGGTGTACACGTAGTGCTTGATCTCGTCGAAAAAGTAGGCGAGCGACTCTTGACGCGTGGCACCGATGTCGGCAGCCTGCCGGGCCAAATCGGGAGCGGCATCGAGCAGGCGGGCGACAGCCTGCTCGTCGCGCGACGCGATCGCGTGAAACAACGTCACGAGCGGGGAGTGTGAGGCTGCCATCGGTTGGGCCTTGTGATCTCGCTGCTCTAACGATTCGTGGGAACGCCACGGCGCGTCAAGCGGCCTCCTTCTTGTGGAGAGCGCTGTCAGGACGTAGTTCCATATCCGCCATGAACCCAATCGTCGTGCTCGATGAGCCGGCCGTGCAGCAACGGCTGCGCTACCCGGAGCTCATCCCCGCCATCGCGGACGCGCTCGCGGCGCTGTCGTCGGGCAAGGTCGTACAGCCGGTGCGGTCGGTGCTTCCCGTCGCGCCGCACCAGGGCTTCTTTGCCGTCATGCCCGCCTACGCCGGCGGACTCGGCGCCAAGCTCGTCACGTTCTATCCGCAGAACGTGGGGCTCCACACGCACCACGCGCTCATCGTGATGTTCAAAGCGGAAACAGGCGAGCCGCTCGCGGTCATGGACGGCCGGCTCATCACGGAGATGCGCACGGCCGCTGCGTCGGCGGTGGCCACGGAACGACTCGCGCGCAAGAACGCGTCGGTACTCGGCATCCTCGGATCCGGCGTGCAAGCGAAGAGTCACCTCGCCGCGCTGCGGCACGTCCGCTCCTTCAAGGAAGTCCGCGTGTGGAGTCCCCGCAATGCGCCGGCGTTTGCGAAACAGCACGGGGTGAAGGCGGTGCCGAGTGCGGCGGATGCGGTGCGCGGCGCGGATGTCGTGGTGGTAGCCGCGAGCGCCACGACGCCCATTCTCGAGGGCCGTTGGCTCTCGCCCGGCACTCACGTCAATGCGATCGGCGCGACCCGCCCCAACTGGCGCGAGTTGGACGACGACCTCGTTACGACCGCCCGCGTCTTCGTGGACTCGCGCGAAGCGGCGCTGCGCGAATCGGGCGACGTCATCGCCGCGCGAAGCGAGCTGACGGAGATCGGCGCCGTCGTGGCCGGAGTCGCTCCGGGCCGCCAGAGCGATCAGGAAATCACGCTCTTCAAGTCGGTCGGCGTCGCCGTCGAAGACGTCGCAGCCGCGGCCTTGGTGTTGCGTGCTTGAATCGGTCCGCCCGATCGCGTTGAGCGAGATCCGCGCGGCGCAGAAGCGGATCGCGGGAACGATCATTCGCACGCCGCTCGTGCGTTTGGACCTGGGACCAGGATTTCCGGACATCCGTCTCAAACTCGAGAATCTGCAACCGATCAGCGCGTATAAACTGCGCGGCGCGGCCAATGCCGTCGCCATGTTATCCGACGCCGAGCGCCGGCGCGGCGTCTGGACGATCAGCGCGGGCAATGCGGGGCAGGGTGTGGCGTACGCCGCGCGAGCCGCGGGTGTACCGTGCACCGTCGTAGCGATCGAGACGGCGCCCGCGGCGAAGCTCGAGCGCATGCGCGCCTTGGGCGCGCAACTCGTGCTCGTGTCCTACGCGCGCGCGTGGCAGGCGCTCGAGGACCGCTCGTATCCGGGAGTCGAAGGGACGTTCATCCATCCATTCGATGATCACAACTTCATCGCGGGACATGCGACGATGGGCCTCGAGATCCTCGAGGACGCGCCGGACACGGCCGCCATCATTGCGGCGATCGGCGGCGGTGGCTTGATCACCGGCCTCGCGACCGCCGTGAAGGCACTCGAGCCGGGAATTCAGGTGTGGGGCGCCGAGCCGGAGACCGCCGCACCTGCGGCGCGTTCGTTCGCCAAGGGCTCCGCGCAGGAATTTCCGGAATGGCAGGCGACGTTTGTCGATGGTGCGGGCGGCAAGAGCGTCTTCCCCCGGATGTGGCAGCGCATGCAGCCCGTGGTGGACGGCAGCATCGTGGTCACCCTGGACGAGGTGAAGCGCGCGATGCGGCTGATGGCCGAGAAGGTGCGGGTGATTACTGAAGGTGCCGGGGCGCTGGCGGTCGCAGCGGCGCTCACGGGAAAAGCTGGGCA
>DASZNX010000468.1:0-7622 GCA_035551075.1 Gemmatimonadales bacterium
ATACGCTGCTCCCGGGCATTCTCGATACCCAGGCCGGCCTCAAGGGCTTCACGGCGCGGGCGGCGACTACGCTGTTTCCGCGGCTCACGATCGAGACGTTCGGCTTCGACGTCGAGCTGCTCTACGTCGCGCGCCGTCACGGCCTCCGCGTCGCGCAGGTTCCCGTGCGGTTCCGTTACGACAGCGAGCCCAGCAGCATGCGGTTCGCGCGCGATGGCGCAACGATGCTCGGCGACCTGCTCAAGATTCGCTGGAATGACTGGCGAGGGCGTTATCGCTGAACGGCGACTCATCATCAACGCCGACGATCTCGGTCTCTCTCCGGCAGTGAATCGCGGAATTCTCGAAGCGCACGCGGCCGGAACCGTGACGTCGGCGTCGCTGCTCGCCAATGCTCCCGGCCTCAGCGACGCAGTCGCGCGGCTACGCGACGTCCCGACGCTTCAGGTTGGTCTCCATCTCAATTTGACCGCTGGTTCACCTGTTGCCCCGGCGGAGGACGTGGCCAGTCTCTGCGATCGACGGACGCAGCGGTTCCACTCTCTGCGCCGGCAAGTGGCTCGCGCGCTCACGGGGAGGATTCTGGCGCAGCACGTGGCCGCCGAGTGCACCGCGCAGCTCGAGCGCGTGCGGCAGCTGGGGGTGAGCGTCCGGCACATCGACTCACACCACCACGTGCACGCGCTCCCAATTGTCTGGAATAGCGTCCTGGAAGTCGCGCGTCGCGCGGGAGTCCACGCGGTTCGGCTTCCTCGGGAATCATCGCCGCGCGGGAGCATGCGCCTTGGTCGCGCGCTCCTCGCGCTATCGCTGCGCGCCGCGTGGCGCGTGGCCTCAAACGGGCACATCGATGCGAACGGCGTCGGCCGCGCCGATCGATTTTGGGGGTTCGGCCTGAGCGGCACTCGCGATTTTCAACGCCGCTTGCTCGCGCTCTTCGATCGGCTCGAGCCCGGTTCGACGGAGCTCATGGTCCACCCCGGCTATGTCGACCACGACCTGATTGCGTGGGATCCCTACACCACCGGCCGCGAGCGCGAGCTCACGGCACTCTGCTCACGCGAGGTTCGGGACCGGCTCGCCAGAGGAGATATTCGGCTCGTCGCGTGAGCCGGAGCCTTCCTTCCATCGCCACAGCTCGGACTGTATCACCAGCCAGATCACGAGCAGCGGAAGTGCATCCAGCGCGTTGGGCCCAATCACGTGCTGGTACAAACCCGGCGGCATGAAAAACAGATGCGGCAACGTATCAACCACGAGCACGAGCGCGACGAGCAGCGCGCGCCACCAGGAGCGAGGGCTCGTGACATACCAGACCGCGACCCCGCTGGACGCCACCACAAACGACGCTGACTCCGCCTGGTGATTGAAGATCACGCAGAACACGAGAAACGAACACAGCCAGCGCAGACGAAACCGCGGATCGGGCCAGCCGCCGCGCTGCGCCACGAGCGGCGCGATCAGCAGCACTGTGCCGGCAAGCTGGATCGCAAGTGTGAGCGCGGCCGACCCCATGACGCTCGCGACAAGCCCCATCACCGACTGCCCCTGCAACACCGTGTCACGCTGGATGATCGACCACCATTCGCGATAGGTCGCGGCCAGCGCGTCGGGTGGCAAAACGAGCAAGGGCAACCCGGCGAACAGCAAGCCGAGGAGAAGAAAGAGAGTTAGGAATCGCACCGGACGCGGTCGGATGAGGCCAAGCACCGCCGCACCAAGTGGGTAGATCTTCGTGAAAGTCCCGACGAGGATCGCCGCCGCGCCACGAGCGACCCGATCGCGCTCGAGCGCAACAAACGCGAGCAGGATGAGCCCCGCCACGAGCGCGTTGCTCTGCGAGTTTTGCAGCGAGCGCATCATGTCCAGAAAAACGATCAGCAACGCCACGCGCGCCGCCCGCGCGGGCAGAAGCAATCTGATTCCCCAATACAGCGAGAGCGCATTGACGCCGTTCCACAACAGGAGGCCGAGTGCGACCGGCAGAACGGCGAAGGGGGCGAAGAGCAGCGCGAAGGTCGGACTATAAAGGAAGCCGGTCATCTCACCGGGGGGCGGATGATAGATATCCGCCCTCCCGACCAGCCGATGAAACGTGGCGCGAAACAACAGGAAGTTGCCTGGATGCCCGGCCAGGACGCCCTTTTGGATCGTAACCGCCAGCGCGCCCGCGCCAAACAGCAGCAGCACGGGATCGATGGTCCGCAGGCGCGCCATGCGGTTCTTACTGGCCCGCGGCGGTCTTGCCCTCCCACTGTTCCCGCGTAATCAACACGATCGGCTCGAGTTTCTTGCCTTTGAGCGCGGTGTTGATCCCCCCGAGCTCGCGCGTGCTCCACGCATCGAAATCTCGTGAGACGTCCGCCAGCTCCCGCGCCAGCGCGTCGGCCCGCTCGGTCTCCGTCTGGGTGGGTCCACCGTCGTAGAAGATCACATTGCCGTACAGATCGGTGAGATTCTCGCGCAGGCGCTCCTCACCGGTGATCATCCCGCCTTCTTTCGTGGCTACGATCTTCTTGCGGAGCGAATCCACCACGCCCGACGCCGTGCGGAGGCGCTTCGTCAGCCCGTCGTTGACCGGCAACTTTCCAGCCCGGTCATCGAGGGCCTGCCGGACGCCGTTCATGCGCTCGACGGCGAACGTCATGTCGGAGAGCGTAGCCGAGATCTTGAGCGCCAGATCGAGCGCCGCCTGGCGTTCCGCCTGCGTGTGCGTGCCACGCGGGTCCGGGATTAACGCCAGCTGCGTCGTGTAGGTCGCGGTGTCCTTGGTCAACTTCACCGTGTACGTGCCGGGCAGCACGCGCGGACCGTACGCTGCCCCGAATGCGGCGGTCGCGGCCGGCGGGACGCGCGGCGGCGCGAGCCGCATCGACCACGTCGCGCGGCTCAAGCCCCGTCGTTTGCTGGTGGGAATCGTGCCCAGCAGTTTCCCGTTGGCGTCGTACACCTCGAGCTTCATGTCGCCGAAGATGTGGCGGCGCCGCTGGTAATAGGTGATCACGGCATCGCTCGGCGGATTGGGTCCGACGTACATCGCGTCACCGTTGGCCCAGCCGCCACCCGCCTGCAAACGCTGCACCGTCGGACGTCCCGGCAGGAAGGCGGCCGAGCTCGCCAGAATCTCCGGAGTCAACGACCGCAGCGGCGTGATGTCGTCCACGATCCAGATGCCACGGCCATGCGTCCCGATGACGAGGTCGTGATCGCGAGGATGGATCGCCAGGTCGCGCACCGCGACGGCCGGCAAGCCCCCGCCCTTGTAATGCGCCCATTGCTTCCCGCCGTCTACGGAGATCCACAGACCGAGCTCCGTACCGAGGAACAGCAGATTGGAGTTGACGAGATCTTCCTTTATTACATGGGCATAACCGCGCACCGGACTATCGGGGGGGGGGCCGACGAGCGGGGTCCAGGTCTTGCCGAAGTCGGCTGACCGGTACGCGTAGGGACGCATGTCGCCGAATGTGTGGAGGTCGAACGTCGCGTAGACCGTGCCCGGCGCGAAGTGCCCCGCCTCCACGGAAGAAACCCACGCGTTCTTCGGCAACCCGGTGATGTTCGCCACGACGTTGGTCCAGGTTTTCCCGCCGTCGCGCGTGACCTGCAGGTTGCCGTCATCCGTCCCGGCCCAGATGACCTGCGGATCCTTGGGCGACTCGGCGATGGCGTAGATCGTGGTGTGCATCTCCGCCGCGGAATTGTCGACCGTCACGCCGCCCGACTGCTCCTGCTTTTGCTTCTGCGGATCGTTGGTCGTCAAATCCGGCGAGATGCGCTCCCACGTTTGACCAAAGTCCCGCGAGCGGAACAGGACCTGCGCGCCGATGTAAATCGTGCCCTTTTGCGTGGGACTGATGTGGATCGGCGTATTCCAGTTGAAGCGAAGCTTCTTTTCCTGGTAGCGCGGAAGCGGCCGGATGTTGCGCGATTCGTGCGTCTTCCGATTGACGCGTCCGATCTCCCCGCCCTGATACTCGGCGTAGAGGTAATCGGGATCGGTAGGATCGACGAACATCCAGAAGCCGTCGCCGCCATACATGTTTTCCCATTGATGATTCGTGATGCCGCCGGGAAACTCGGATGGCCCTACCCACGAGCTGTTGTCCTGCAGGCCGCCGTACACGTTGTAGGGGCGGTCCATATCCACGCTGACGTGATAGAACTGGGAGACCGGCAGGTTTTCGTTCTTCACCCACTTGTTGCCGGCATCATACGAGAACCAGAGGCCGCCGTCGTCCCCGGTGATGATGTGATCCGTATTGTCCGGATCGACCCACACGTCGTGGAAGTCACCGTGCGCGCCGCCCGAGATGTCGCTGAAGCTCTTGCCGCCATCGGTGCTGACGATGAGCCCGCCGTCGGGCTTGTACACGCGATCGGGGTTCTTGGGATCAACGATCAGATTGGCGAAGTAGAACGGCCGCCAGATCATGCTCTGGCTGCGGTCGAGCATCTGCCAGCTCTTGCCGCCGTTGTCCGAGCGATACAGCGCATTCTGCGGCGGCACCGCTTCGATAAAGGCATAGACGATGTCGGGCTTCGATGGCGCAACAGCCACCGCCACACGACCCCACGGCTTGGGCGGCAGGCCCGATCCTGCGGCGGCGGTCAGATCGGTCCACGTCGCGCCACCATCGGTGCTCTTGAACAGACTCGACGCACTCGGCGCGGTGGCGCTGTCGCCACCCGAGCGGAACGTCCAGCCCTTGCGCCGGAAATCCCACATTCCTGCATAGAGTGTTTTGGGATTCGTCGGATCCATCGACAGCATCGAGCAGCCGGTCGACAGGTTGCCGCCCTTCAGCACTTTGCTCCACGTCTTGCCACCGTCGATCGTCTTGTAGACGCCGCGCTCGTCCGAGTCGCTCCAGAGTTTGCCGGGCACGCACGCAAAAACGGTGTTCGTCGCGGTGGGGTCCACGAGAATCTTCACGATGTGTTCGGACTCACGCAGTCCCAGATTGGTCCAGTTCTCGCCACCATCGTCGGAGCGGTAAATCCCGTCGCCGATGGACACGCTGTTGCGCATCCACGATTCGCCCGTACCGACCCAGATCACTTTGGGATTCTTGGGATCGACGGTGATGGCGCCGATGGACTGCACCGGCTCTTTGTCGAACACCGGCTTGAACGTGGTCCCGCCGTTCACCGATTTCCACACGCCACCGCTCGCCGCGCCCACGTAGAGCGTGAGACGGCCGCCCTCATGTACGCCGGCAAGGGCGGCGATTCGGCCGCTCATGGCGGCGGAGCCGATGTTGCGCGCGCCGAGTCCGGAGATCGTCTCCGAGTCCACCTTGACCGCGACGGCAGCGGGAGCGGGGGCGGGGGCGGGAGCTGGCGCGGTGGTCGGCTGCTGAGCCAGAACGAGCAAGAGGAGGTGGGTCATGGATGCGCTCCCGGGCGAGTGAACCGTGCGTTCTCGAGCGATACGTTGGCCTCGATCTTGTCGTATGTGATCTTCCCGCGATCTGTGCTGCTGCTGCCCTTGGGCCCCGACTCGTAAGAGAACGGCAGGTACACGCCGTTCACCTGCTTGTAATCGCCGAGCGAGGTTTCGGTTTCCTGCGGAGCCCCACGGATCATGCGCTGCGTGTCGATCCGGATCGGCATGTAGTACTCCGTGTCCAAATAGAAAAAGCTGATGTCACCGTTTGGACGCGTGACCTTGAGCTTGTATGCGTCGCTGCCCTCGATCTGCTCGGTCCCCTGGAACTCGACCTTGTTGCCTTTGGCCTGATAGTTCACGAGTGGACCGTCGAAATCGGCATCATCGAGAATGCTGTGCATCTCGTCTTCGCCGAGCGACTCGGCATCGCGCTTACCCTGCCACGGCTGGATCTTCCAGCCGTCTTTTCCATCGTAAGCGTTTATCCCGGTCATTCCCTGAATCGAGAATTCTTCCCGAACGCTGTTGGGCCGTTTGTTCTCTTGCACGACGACGGCCTCGAAGCCGCCGCCCCCGGTGTATTTGCCGGTGCGCCGGAGTGTCTGCAGGGCCTGAATCTTGGCCATGCCGCCCGACGCCTGGATGTACTTGGCGACGATCGTGTCGACGGACTGCCCATTGAGTGGGGGGGGTGCCGCAGAGATCGCGATTGCGGTCAGGATGAGCACTGGACTGCGCATGGTATTCCTCCCGAGTGCACGACGTTAGCGCGGGGGTGAAGAAAATACTTCCGCGTGAGGTCGCCGCAACTCGGCTTCGATCCGCTGGAAGTCGTGGGCCACGCGATCCCAGTTGAAGTACGTCTCGACGGCTGCGCGGCCGGCTCGTCCGAGCCTGCGCCGCAGGAGGGCGTCACCGAGCAATCGCGTGAGCGCGGCGGCCACGTCGCGCGGGTCGTAGGGGTCGACGAGCAACCCCGTCTCGCCGTCACGAACCGCATCGCCCAATCCGCCTTCGCGGCCCGCGACGACCGGCACCCCGCACGCCGATGCTTCCACCGCGGCAATGCCGAATCCCTCGACCAGCAGGTCATGACGCCGCGACACGAGAGCGAAAACATCCGCGACGCTGTAGAGCGCCGCCAGGTCAGCGTCCGGCACAAACCCCAGAAACCGGACCGCATTACCCAACCGCAGCTTCGCAACGAGCGACTCGAGATACGCACGGCTTGCGCCCACACCCGCAATCGCGTACCGCACATCTGGGTGCGCGGCGCGCACGGTGGGGAGCGCCTGAATGACCGTATCGAACCCTTTGTGCCAGTCGAGTCGCGCTACGGTGAGTATCCAGGGGCCGCCATCGAGTCCGTAACTGCGCCGCACGGCAGTTGTGTCGATGCCCATCCTGAACTGCTTCGGATCAGTCCCGAGCGGCACGATCATCACGCGTTCTGCCAGCTGCTCCAGCCCGACTTCCCGGAGCAGCCTGCGAGTGTAATCGGCCGTCCATTGACTGTTTCCGACAAACGCCGACGCGCCGGCCAGCAGCGCGCGGCCGGTCCGACGCTTGAACCGCGAGCACCGAATTTTTTGGTCGAGCAGCAACAATTCGGCGCCGTGGGTGATGATCCCGTAGGGGATTCCGTACCGAGCGTGGATCCAGCGCGCCGGGTATGCGGCGGGTTTGAGCTCGGCACACCATGCAAAGCGTGGTTTGACGCGACGCGCTAACCGGTCCGCGCGAGCAGTCCAGCGCATCAGCCCCGTGATGGTCCTGAGCCGGCGCGCGGGCACGGACACGCGATCGATCGTCTTCTGGAACAAGGCATCGCTTGCCTCGCTGTCAGGGTACGAGCCGGTAGAAACGACCAGAGAGTGCGGTGGATAGCGCCTGGCCAGCTCCCCCATCATCCGGGCAATACCGCCTTCATGCGGGGGAAAGTTGAAACCAAGCAGCAGCGTTGGCGGCGTCGGTCCCTCGCCGGCGGTCATTCCTGTTCCCAGAGGAACGCGTATTTGAGAAATCCGCCGATCGCCCCCATCGCCGCTTGAATCACGCCCATGCGGCCGTCCAGAAACGCCCCGCGCAGCAGATATTCCCGCCCAAAATGCGCGATTGGCCGGAGCGCGAGGTCACTCCAGTGGGCGCGGCGTCCTTCGGCCGCGAGCGCGCGCCCGCTCGTTTGTCCGTACGACACGAGCTTTCTGGCGTGATGCTCGAGGTTCCGGTA
>DASZNX010000469.1:0-3008 GCA_035551075.1 Gemmatimonadales bacterium
GCCCCAGACCGAGCGGTACGTGAGCAAGGGGCATAATCCGGCGAACATCGCTGATGACCCGGATGCCCAGGCGGCGTTCTGGAACCGGATGGACATCTGGCCCGATCCTGTCACGGAGCGCCGGGACGCCGCGCACGGCAACTGGCTCGCCAGCGACCCTGATTTTCGCAATCCAGACGACTGGGTGTTCGACCGCGTCACCGGCATCGCGGTGATGAGCAACGGCGATGCGTGGATCGGCTCGGTCACCAATGGATTGCGCCAGGTGGATCACGACGGCCACTACAAGGCCGACGCCACCTCCGTGCTGCCGACGAAGTCCGTCGGCGCGCTGGCCAAGGATCCGCTCGATGACAGCGTCTGGGTCGGATATCGCGATCCGGGCTTCGGCGTGACGCGCATCAAGCCCGATGGCACCGTGCTGCACTACCGCGGTCTCGGTGGGCAGAACAACAGCGCCGTCTGGGACATCCAGGTGCAGCCCGCGACCGCCACGTCGAAGCGGCGAATCCTCGTCGCCTTCCGCCGCGGCGCCGTCGGGATCTACGACGGAGACTAGAAGCACGCGCCAAGTCGCAGCGAGGGGAGCTGTCACTCGGCGCCCGCTCCCTCACAACGGCGCGGACCCACAACGCCAAGCGTGCACGCTCCCCTGGGGTGTGCTGAAACGCGCGTCGCACTCACAAGCGCGCCTTGAGCCTCGCAGCATTTCACGGTCAACCTTTTCGGGTGCCTGCCGGGGCGAGAGCACGTGCGAGCGTTCTCGTTCTTGATGACGCTCTTTTCACGCGCACTACGCTAGCGGCGCAGTTGCGTGCACGAGACCTCGACGTTGAGCTAGCCGAGTCTGTATCCGCGGCCGAGACTGTTCTCGCGAAACGCGTTCCCGAGGTCGCGATCGTAGACATCTTCCTGGAGCGTGGCCCTTCAGGACTCGATTTCGTCCGGCGCCTTCGCGCCGATCCTGCAACGCAGACGATGTTCATCATCGCCATGTCGGGGCACTACGTCCCGGACTGCTTGCATTACGCGCAGGAGGTCGGATGCGATCGATTCCTGCTCAAACCGTACGCGGTCGATTTGCTCATCGAGACGATTGACCAGTTTCTCGCGGGACGACGCGTGGCCAGCTGATGCGAGCCCCGCGAAGAGGTCGCGGCCGGCCTGGACTGCAGGACCAGCCGCGAGCGCCGCTGTCAGGCTTTGGCGGATCAGAGGCCGAGGCCGCCCGTGACGCCGCCCAGGCCGCCTGTCAGCCCACCGACGAGGCCGGTCAGCGTGCCGAGGAGCTGATTGAGCAGGCCGACGAGGCCGACGACGTCGTTGAGCGTTGACTCGATGGTGCAGACCAGGTTCCCGAGCGGCGCCGACGAGTCACCCGAGAGGTCGAGGCTGATGGGTTGGGTTGAGACGGTCAGACCCATCACATTGACAGTCACGGCGCCGATGTCGATGTGAAGGGGGGTGCACGTCGCTTGCTGCTGCGCCACGGCCGGGTTCCTGACGGCCAATTGTGCGCTCGCAGCGCCGGCCGCACCAATCGTGACAGGGGCCGCGACCTCACCCACCACGAAGCTACCGGTGCCTGCGATCGATCCCCGGATCATGCCGATGGCGAACAGCGCGCCGCCGCGCGCCTCGAACCGGTTGACGGTGAACGTCCCCGTTACGACGCGGTCCTTGTCGTGGTCGGCGTATGCGGCCGCCGAGAAGAGGAGCACTGCGATCGGAATCGATAACTTCCACATGGATTGCCTGGTCATATTGACTGCCTCCCCGCTCCCCGGGTGATTCGCTCCTTGGGATCGCGGTGCGCGCGAAGATTTGAATGGGAGATGTGTTCCGCAAGAGTGACTACAGAAGGAGCGGCGTGATCAGCACAGCGCTTGTCCGACCGAGTGTGGCGGTAATGCCACGCTACCCCGCTGTAGGCGACCGCTGTGGGCGCGAATGACTACCGATTTGTAGAAGATCGCAGATCGATACTGGCAGAATTACCGATCGGTTCCTGCACGCGGCGCCTTAACTGCCGGCGATGTAGCCGCGAAATTCGGCGAGGCGGCGTTCGGGCGCTTGCACGCACTGCTGTTGACGCGGAAGTAGGCGTGGCCGCTGTGCGGCTGCCGCAGGTCCGTCGACGGAAGCGAAGCGGCCGCTCCGCGAGGGAGGGATTCGACGATGCGCACCCTATGGGTGCTCGGAACGGCTGCGCTCGTAGCGGGATGTGCGACGTGGCGGGCCGAGGCTCCGGCTGACCTGCGCTCCAGCGCATTCGAGGGTCGCTTCTTCGTGGTGACGAAGGATCAGGCGCTCCAGCTCGAGGAGGCGCGTGTAGACGAAAGCGAGATCGTGGGAAAGACGGTGGCTCGCTGGACGTTTCCGGCCCTGAAGGCGGAGTCGCTCGAGTATCTGCAGAACACCAACAATTCGCCGAAGGACATCGCGAACGAGCTCTCGTGGGAGCCCGCCGACAGGACCGGGGAGACGGCGCGAGTGCCGTTCGCCGACGTGGCCGTGCTTCGCAAATACGAACCGCGCAGCGGGCTTACCGCAATCGCAATCTTCGGCGGGTTCATCGGGACGATCGCCCTCGCGCTTGGGATTGCCGCCCTGGTCGTTCTCCCACACCTTTCCTGCGGGCGACCGCTCCGGGTTCGCGGACGCTGGGTAATCACTAGCGTCGCGCCGGCGGCCGAACCGGCCGGATGGACCGAGGCGCTCGCGCTCGCTCCGGTACCCGAGGCGGCCCGCCGCGTACTTGCCGATGTGTGGACCGTGGAGGCGCGCGCAGAGCACGCGGCAGTGGCTGCGTTTTCGAAGCTAGCGTTGGAATTGATGGCGCTGGGCGCTCCTCCCGACCTGGTGGCGCGCGCGAACCGCGCGGCGATCCAGGAAGTCGAGCACGCGCGGCTCTGCTTCGCTGTGGCGAGCGCGTATGCAGGGCGCGCGCTCGAGCCGGCGCCGCTTCCCGAGGCGCTGGCCGGCGACACGCCCGATCTATCCCGCCT
>DASZNX010000470.1:0-3622 GCA_035551075.1 Gemmatimonadales bacterium
TCGCCGGCCTCAGCGACGGATCGCTTGGCTTCTGCGGGGAAGAGAGCGCGGGAGCGACGTTGCTCCGGCGCGATGGAACGGCGTGGACGACGGACAAGGATGGCATCGTGCTGGCACTGCTCGCGGCCGAGATCACGGCGCGGGCCGGAGGGGGCCGCGATCCAGGCGAGCTCTACGTCGAGTTGACACGCGAGTTCGGAGCGCCGGCCTACGATCGGGTCGAGGCGCCCGCGACCGCGGCACAGAAGCGGCGGCTCGCGGCGCTCTCACCCGACCAGGTGCAATCTCCAGAGCTCGCCGGGGAAAAGGTCCAGAGCATTATCACCAAAGCTCCCGGCAACAACGCGCCAATCGGCGGCGTGAAGGTCAGCGCCGCGACCGGATGGTTCGCCGCTCGACCATCGGGCACCGAAGATCTCTACAAGATTTACGCCGAGAGTTTCCGTGGGAAGGAACAGTTGAATCGCATCGTGCAGGAGGCGCAGGTGATTGTCGACCGCGCGCTCGCCGGATGACCGACCGTTCGGCGGCGTCGGATGCGCTGGTGTTGTTCGGCGTGACTGGTGATCTCGCCCACAAGATGATCTTTCCCGCGCTCTACGCGATGGTCAAGCGGGGCGTCCTCACCGTTCCCGTGATCGGAGTGGCTTCTCGTTCGTGGACTGTGGCGCAACTCCACGCGCACGTGACCGACAGCGTCGCGCAGTCCGGCGCGTCCATGGAGGAGCCTGTGCTGAAACGCCTTTTCTCCCTCCTCCAATATGTACCCGGCGACTACAACAACCCCGAGACCTTCGCGGCGCTCAAGCGTGCGCTGGGGAAGTCGCAGCGGCCCACGCACTATCTCGCGATCCCTCCCGCGCTATTCGCGACCGTGATTCAAGGGATCGGCGCTGCCGGTCTGGCGGATCACGCTCGGGTCATCGTCGAAAAGCCGTTCGGTCGCGATCTTGCCTCCGCGCGCGAACTCAACGCCGTGGCGCGGGCGCTGTTCCCCGAGGACGCGATCTTTCGGATCGATCATTTCCTGGGGAAGGAGGCGATCATGAACATCGTCTACTTCCGCTTTGCCAATTCTTTTCTGGAACCCATCTGGAACCGTAACTACGTCGCGAGCGTCCAGATCACTCTTGCCGAGCAGTTCGGCGTGGAGGGCCGGGGCGCATTTTATGAGACCGCGGGGTGCCTGCGAGACGTGATTCAGAACCACCTCTTCCAGATTGTCGCGCTGCTGGCCATGGAACCGCCCGTCACCCGGGATTTTGGAGCGGTCCACACCGAGCAAGCGAAGGTCTTCGACGCGATGCGACCGCTGCACGCGCGTGACGTGGTGCGTGGTCAATACGCCGGTTACCGGGAGGAAGCGGGTGTGGCGCCCGATTCCGACGTCGAGACCTTCTGCGCCGTGCGACTCCGCGTCGACTCATGGCGCTGGGAGGGGGTCCCGTGGTATCTCCGTTCGGGAAAGTGTCTGCCCGAGACGGCCGCCGAGGTGCTGGTTGAGCTGAAGCCCCCACCGGCGCAGCTGTTCGCTGACTCCGCCCCGCCGGCCGGCCGAGCGAATTATTTGCGCTTCCGCCTCTCCCCCGACGCCGCAGTCGCCCTGGCCGCTCGCGTCAAGCGGCCGGGCAGAGATTTCGTCGGCGACCAACGCGAGTTGTACATGATGGAGGAGCTCATCGGAGCCCAATCGCCCTACGAACGTCTGCTGAGCGATGCCATGAGGGGCGATGGGACGCTGTTTGCGCGATGGGACGCGGTCGAAGCGGCCTGGGTGGTGGTCGATCCCGTGCTCCAAACCCATCCTCCCGCGATCCCATACAACCGCGGCACCTGGGGACCGAAAGAAGCCGACGCGCTCATTGCGGCGCACAGCAACTGGCACAATCCGACGTTGACAGCGGGTAGGGTGTGAGAACACATTCCGCCCTGCATGCGGGCGTAATTCAGGGGTAGAATGCCAGCTTCCCAAGCTGGACGTCACGGGTTCGAATCCCGTCGCCCGCTCTGGAATCGACATGCCGTCGCCACTCCTCCTGCTGGTTCTGGCCGTGCAGGGACCACAAGAGTGGGTCCCGCCACAGCCTCCCTGTGACGTCAAGGCAGGGCACTTCCGCGTTACCAGTGCCATCATCGACCTCCAGAATGCCGCCACCAAGGCGAATGCGCGTGAGCGGCTGCTCAAGGACGCCAACGACGTCCTGACCCGCGCCATCACGCAGGACAAACAAGACAAGAATCCCGGCGCCTGGTACTATCTCGGCCGCTACTACGTCGAGATGAAGGACGCGGCGGGGGCGGATAGCGCGTTTCAACGCGCCGTGGCGCTCGCGCCTCAGTGCAAAGACGATGTCGACCGCTACCGCGAGCGGCTCTGGGTCGATGTCATCAATGCCGGCCTCACGAGTTGGCAGGAGAACAAGCTCGACTCCGCGAAGCTGTTGCTCCGGCAGGCCGCGGCGTTGCGTCCTTCCCATCCGCGCGCATTGCTGGCGCTCGGACAGATCTACGAAACCGAAAACAAGCCCGACTCCGCGACGGCCTACCTGAATCAGGCCGCGTCCGTGGCGGGGACCGACACGGCGTACGCCGCGATGAAGAAGGACGCGCTCGCTGCGTCCGCGCGATTGAACATTCGGCGGTTGCAGAACGATCCCGCGGTTCAGCGCTGGCAGCACACGCGCTACACGCGCGATTCGGTGCAGCGCATGCTCACGATCGATTCCACCGTGCTCTCACGGATCGAGGCGTCGTCAGCGTCCCGGCGCGCGCGCGGCGCCCGGCTCGCGCCGGCCGATCAACAGTCGTTCAGCCGTGACTCGACGGCGCGCGCCAAAGCTGTCGCCGGTCATCGAGCGGCCTTGACGGGCATGGCCAGCAATGCTGCGGCCGACAGCGCGGCTGCCGCGCCTTCCTTCGACCCCGCGATCAAGGCGTATCGCGGCTACCTCGAGGCCTATCCTGAGGCGACCGACGCCGTCAACGGCCTGGCGACGCTGTATGTCCAAAGCGGCCGCCTCGCGGATGCCAATGCGGCGTTTGATGTCATCTATCCGCCCGACCGAAAAATCGATCCGGCAGTGATTATCGAAGCTGGGGAAGGTGCGATGCACGCCAACGCCTTCGCGGTTGGGACGAGACTGCTCGAGCGCGCCGTTGCCCAACGGCCGTACGACCGCGATGCACTGACCGCCCTCGCCAACGGGTACCAGGCGCAGCGCGATTCGGCACATCTCCTGCCGGTGGCCCAACGACTCATGGCGATTGACCCACTCAACCGTACGACCCTCCGCCTCGTTGCCGCGGGTTGGGACCTCCGCGGGCGGCGGGACTCCGCCCAAAAGTACCGGGATGTCGCCGAGACGGGCCTACAGGTCGAAGTGACGATCAGCAATTTTCAGCCGGATTCGAGTGGTTACGGCCTCGACGGCATCGCGACTAATGGAGGCAGCTCGACCTCACCCGTGCAACGGCTGACCTTCGAATTCCTCGATGCGAACGGACGCGTCCAGGTCACGCAGTCCGTTGAGATACCTCAACTACCATCTCAAGGCACGCATCAAATCCACCTGCGCGTACCCGGAACGGCACTCGTTGCCTGGCGTTACCGCCCCTCCTAAGC
>DASZNX010000471.1:0-9145 GCA_035551075.1 Gemmatimonadales bacterium
CAACGTATTCGCCACCCAGCGCAGGAAATCGGTCTGCGTGAAGAGGAGACGGATGTGTTCCAACGTAGGAGGATCGTTGAAAATCCACGGGATGTGTTTCGTATCGAACGCGCCGACGTAGAGGTCGCGGTTCTGCTTGAACGCGGTGATCAGCATCCAGTAGAACGGGAATCCCGCGAAGGCGATGAAGCCGAGCGCGGCGAGGTACAGGGCGACGCGCTTCATAGGTCTCCGCCCACTCCGCCCACTCCACCCACTTCGCTCCTGCGTGCGACGCGCAGCAGCAGAATCGCGACCACGACGAGGAACGGCACGAGGAAGACCGCGATCGCGGCGCCCTGGCCGAGGTCGGCGCCGAGGACGCCGCGTTGGAATGCGAGCGTCGGCAGCACTTGCGTCGTATTTGCCGGGCCGCCGCCGGTGAGTATGTAAACCACGCCGAGATCGGTTGCGGTGTAGACGACGCCGAACAGCAACGCCACGGCTACGACGGGCAGCAGCAGCGGCAACTCGACCATGAACAGCCGGCGCCAGAAGCCGGCGCCATCCACGATCGACGCCTCGATGACGTCCTGGGGAATGGACGACAGTCCGGCGAGCACTATGACCGTTGCGAATGGGAAGATGCGCCACGCCTGGACGATGATGATCGCGGTGAGCGCGAGACCCGGCTCGCCGAGCCAGTAGAGCCAGCCGTGCATCAAACCCGCGACCTTGAGTGTCCAGTTGACGACGCTGAACGTGGAATCGAAAATCCACGTCCAGGCGATCGCCGCGAGCGAGACGGGGACTGCCCAGGGCAGGAGCAGCACGAACCGGGCGGCGCGCTTGCCGTGGAATGCGGCGCGGAACACCTGCGCCGCCGCCGTCGCCAAGACGATCACGAGCACCTGCGTGCCGACCGTCACGATGGCCGTATTGGCAAGCGAGCGCCGAAAAATCGGGTCCGCGAGAATGACGCCGTAATTATGGAAGCCGACCCAGTTGAGGCTCAGGCTCCCGGCGGTCGCGGTGCTGAAACTGAGGGCGATCGCAAGCACGAACGGGACACCCACCAGCAGCAGTACGTAGGCTAGCGCGGGCGCGAGCATGAGGGCGCCCAACACGTTCTCGCGATCGGCCAGCGCGCGTTTCATCGGCGCTGCCGCAACCCCGTGGCGGGGTCGAAATAACACAACGCCCGCTCCAGCACCGCGAAATCCATCTCGCTCCCCTCGGCGACCTCCGTTGTGATCAGGGCGGGAAGCTTCGCGATCACGGTCGCTCCGGCGCCCGCCACGTTCCCGTACACGTAACGATCCGACCCCAAATACTCGACTCGCCGCACCGAGAGTGGAAACGTCCGGAACGATTCACTCGCCGGAAAATGCGTTGCCGGGAGGAACTGCTCGGGCCGGAAGCCGAGCAGTACGCCCTGCAGCTCCACGAGGTTCATGGGAGGCTGACCGAGGAAAGTAGCGACAAAGATGTCCACCGGGTCCTCATAGACCTCCGCCGGCGTACCCACTTGCCGCAGTTTCCCGTGGTCCATGACGGCGATGCGGTCGCCCAGACCCATCGCTTCCACCTGATCGTGCGTGACGTACACCGTCGTTCGCTGCACCTGCCGCTGGAAGCGCTTCAGCTCGTCGCGCGCCGTGTTCCGAAGCTTTGCATCGAGGTTGGCGAGCGGTTCGTCGAGCAGAAACACTTGCGGATCGCGCACCAGTGCTCGACACAGCGCGACGCGCTGCCGCTCGCCGCCCGAGAGCTGCCGTGGGTAGCGATCGAGATAGCGTGTGATGCCGAAAAGGTCGGCGGCCCAGCGCACCTTCTGCGCGATGACGGCGCGAGAGTGCCCCGAGGCCTCGAGGGGGAAGGCGATGTTGCCGAATACGGTGCGGTGCGGATACAACGCATAGCTCTGAAACACCATGGCGATCCCGCGGGCGCGGGGCGGGACGTCGCCGTCCACGCGGGTACCGCCGATCGAGATCTCGCCTGATGTGGGGTGCTCGAGTCCCGCGATCATGCGGAGCAGGGTGGTCTTGCCACAGCCCGAAGGGCCGAGCAGCACGAGGAACTCGCCGTCGCGGATCGACAGGTCTACCCCGTCGACCGCGTGCACATCACCGAACTGTTTTCGGAGTTGCCGAATCTCGATGCCCGCCACCGCTAACGGCTGGTGCCGGAGGGGGGCTGGTGTGAATCCTCGCGCGCCGCGTCGTCCGAGGGCGCGCCTTGCGCCAACCAATCGCGGAACGAGTCCGCTTCGAGGGCGAGCCGCCACTCGTCGAAGATCGATAACGCCATTGCTCGCACGCCGCCCTCCGCTCCCCCGGCTCCCGCGCACTGCTCGAGCAGCCACATCTCGAACGCGGCCGGCTCGGGATCGGCGGCGATCGCGCGCTCGAGCAGATCACGTTTCACCGCCAGACCGATCGCGTCGGGAGTCGTATCGCGCTTGCGGCGCTTGCGACGTCCTTCGGATGCGTCGAGCGCGTTCAGGAGCTCGCGGCACACCTGAGCGGGCCGGGGGTCCATCACCGTACCTCTACCATGTGCGTCTCCAGCTCGAACCCCGGTCGTTCGGGACGATGATAACCCCGGTCGAGCGCCGCAACCTCGAGCGGTACGGTCGCGAGATCGTCCAACAGAATCTCCCAGGGCGCGAGGCTCTTCACCGTAGGTTCCGCTTTGACATAGCCTTTGCAGCTATCGCAGACCTCCACTTTACGTGTCGTCTCCCCTTCTTCCGGTGCCAGATAGCCGAGATTCGTGTGTTCCGTCTCGGCGCAAAAGGGGCAGCGGAGCCATGCCACTTCCCACGCCGTCGCGCATCGGCCGCACCGCAGCCAGCGCTTCCGCTCGAGGCCGCGGAACTCCGCGAGCGTGGGCCAGGCGCCGCACACCGGACAGTAGCCTTCCCACCACGATTGGGCGACCTGCGGCGCAAGCGTGCGGCCGCAGGTCTGGAGCAGCGGGAGCGCCGCCATCTGCGCGACGACGCGCATGCTCGACGGGTCGGTTGCGGCGGTGAGGGCAATCGCATCAACGCGCTCATCATTCTGACAGACGGCCGCCTCGACCAGGGCGATCGGCTCCACGCCTCGGGTTTCGATCTCAGCGAGCTCGAGCAATTCATTCACCCACCGGTGCAGCAGGCGACGGCTGAGCGCGATATGTGACTGATGGAGCAGCGGAGCGCGGGCCAGCCGTTCCGCGGCGAGCGTGATCGCCGATCCTGCCCAAGCCTCATTCTCTGCCTCTGCAAACGCGGCTTCAACCATCGCCAACCAACGCGCAGACTCCGGGTTCTGGTTACGAACCTCGACGACGCGTTGTGCGAGCTGTGGATTGCGAGAAGCTACGTGCCGGTGCTTGGCAAGGGGCCAGAGCATTTGACCTTGGGTGTGCGGCAGGGTGTCCGATGAAACATCTTCGCGCCCGCGTGCAGCTGTACGACGGCGCCGTGATTGCCGGGATCGGCCCCGGGGCCGCCACCGCGGGTGCGTGATGCTTCGGGGCTGGTGCACGCCGTGAGACCGAGCGCCAAGACGCACAGCGCGACCACCAGCGGGGAGTGAGCGCTCATCGTCCTATCGCCGTCACCATCTGATGCTGGATTCCGTTCGACGCCAGCAGGATGACGACGCGGAGTAAGAAGCCGCCGATCAGCACCATTGCCGCGGCGTTGCGGAGCATACCGCCCCCTGTTCCAGAGGGTCGCGCGCGCAGCAGCAACGGCCAGAGGATCCCGGCGCCGACGACGCCGATGAGCAGCAAGAGGCCCCAGACACTCAGCCACACCTGACGGATCGGCCACAGCCAGGCGACGAAGACCACGAGAATGATCAGCTCGAAGATCAGCGCGCGCGTATCGAACGACTCGAGCCAGGCGAGCGACCCTGCCGTCGCTCCGCGACGCGGCGAGAGGAGCGAAAGCGTGGCCGCCGCAGTTGACGCGCCGGACGCGAGGAACAGCGCGCCCAACAACGGACTCTCGGCCCAGATCGGACGGTTGGTAACGGTCAATAAGACGCCGGTGTATCCGGCGACGAACAGTCCGAGCAGGCCACCCAGTCCCGCAATCAGCTTGGCGAGAGGCGATCCGGACCAGGCGCCGACGTATGCGAGGAGCGCGCAGAGACCGAACAGCAGAAGCGCCCACGCGCCGAACGAGATCGGCGACCAGCTTTTGAACGCCAGATGCGGGAAGTTGTCGGACTGGAACAGCATGTGCCAGAAGCGGAGCGGTTTGCCGAGATCGATGGTCAGCAGCGCGCCGGAGATGATCGCGCCCCAAAACGCAGTCGAGTATCCGGTGCGTATGACCGGCCGGTCTTCGGGCCGGCCGAACCACTCGAGCGCGGTCGCGAGGAAAAACGCGCCGCCGGCGATCCCGCCGACAAAGAAATACGGGATGATGAACCACGTCCAATGCGGCGACGCCGTGAAGAAGGTGTCAGACATTGATCGTCGTAGCCTCCTTCTCGTCCATGCGCCGTTTGCGGATTCCTATGAGCGCGAGCAGGCCCAGCACGGCGGCCGACGCCACGGACAGCGTCGCGCTCTTCTTCAGGGTACGACTCGGCAACTGCGGATTGACGGGCAACCCGTAGACCTCGGGCTTATCCACCAAGAGATAGAACGAGTTCAGGCCACCAAGTGGGCCGTTGGGATCGTCGCCGTAGAGCCGGGCGTCGACGCCCTGTCCCTTAAGCTGCGCCAGCCTCTTTTGGGCCCGCGCGCGCAGCTCAGTGATCGTGCCGAACTGGATCGAATCGGTGGGACAGGCTTTTGAGCAAGCCGGTTCGAGTCCGGCCCCCATACGGTCGTAACACAGCGTGCACTTCTGCGCCGTGCCGGAGATGGCGTTCATATCGATGACGCCGAACGGGCAGGCAGCAATGCAGGCGCGGCAGCCGTTGCAGACGTCCGACTGAATGACCACGGTGTCGAACTCGGTGCGGATGATGGCGCCGGTCGGGCAGACCTCGAGACAGCCGGCCTTCACGCAGTGTTTGCACACATCGCTCATCATCAGCCAGCGGCCCTGATACGGCCCGCTGAACTGCTCGATGAACTTGACGTGGCGCCAGTGCGTGCCGTCCAGCTTGCGCGTGTTGTCGTAGCTGTCGCCCGACATTTCTGACACACCGCCATGCGTGGCGGGCAGCTGGTTCCAGTTCTTGCACGCGACTTCGCAGGCTTTGCAGCCGATGCAGACCGTCGTGTCGGTGAAGAAGCCCATCGGCTCCGTGGCGACGGCGGCGGGGCGTTTCCGCGTGATGGTCACCATGTCACGCGCGCTCCACATTGCAGACAAATGCCTTGCCTTCGTGGATTGACACGTTGGGATCGCCCACCCACGACGTCAGATCGTTGACCACCTCGCCGGTCGCAAGTCCCGACCAACCCCAGTGCCAGGGCATGCCGACATGGTGAATCGCTTTGCCGGCGATGTGCATCACCCCGATCCGATCGGTGACGAGTGCCTTCGCGCGAATCTTGGAGCGCGGCGTGGAAATCACGACCCAATCGAGATTGTGGATGCCCTTCTCCTGCGCCAGCCCTTTGCCGATCTCGATGAACAGCTCGGGTTGCAGCTCCGCGAGCCAGGGAAGCCAGCGGCTCATGGCGCCGGCGAGGTAATGCTCGGTCAGGCGATATGTGGTGATCACGTATGGGAACCGTGGATCACCGACGGCCGCGAGCTGATTGTAGGACTTGCCCAGCGCCCAATGCTTGAAGACCGGACTCGACTGTTGCTTGGGATACAGGGCGTTGTGCACCGGCGACTCGGCCGGCTCGTAATGCGTTGGAAGCGGACCGTCGACGAGTCCCGTGGGCACGAACAACCAGCCGCGTCCATCGGGCTTCATAATGAACGCATCGGTGCCCGAGAGCGCATCGAGTCCGATCCCATCCGGTTTCGGCTGTGCGTTCGGCGCCTTTGTCGCGCCGAAGTCCGGAACGTCGTAGCCGACCCACTTGCCATTCGGGACGGCCTTGCCGGTCTTGGGATCGGGCGGGTTGACCACAGTGGGATCCCACCACACCCAGCGCTTGCGCTCGCTCCACGGATTGCCTTTGAGGTCCGCGGAAGCGCGGTTGTACATCACCCGGCGGTTCGCCGGCCACGCCCAGCCCCACTTCAGATGCGCGCCCGGGACGCCCGGCGGATCGGGCTCGCGGCGGGCGGTGAAGTTCTGATCGGGCGCCGGATAGCAGCCGGCATAGATCCACGACGCGCACGTCGTCGAGCCGTCGTCCTTGAGCTCGGCAAAGCCTTTGACATGCGTCTTGGGATCTGCGGTCTGGTAGCCGTTGATTTCCCGCAGCACCTTGAGCGCGCTGATCTCGCCCGGATAGAGCGCCTCGCCGTAGACGGGCTCCTTCGGATCGGGATCGAAATCCCAGGTCACGTGCTTCCAGCCCTCATCGCGCGGCTGCGTGCTGTTCGCATACGCCTTCTTCAACCGTTTGGCGAGGTTGTGGTAGAACCAGCTATCGGTGCGGCAGTCGCCCGGCGCCTTGGCGGCAAAGGAGTGCCACTGCAGCATGCGCTGGGTGTTGGTGAAGCTGCCGTCGTACTCGGCGATCTGCGTCGAGGGGAAGAAGAACACCTCGGTCTTGATGTCCCCGACGTGGACCGTGCCGTCCTTCACCTCCGGCGCGAGATACCAGTGCGTGGCGGTCTCGGTGAGCCAGTTGTCCTTCACGACGAGCCAATCGAGCTCGCGCAGCGCGCGGCGCGTGGCCGAACCGTTCAGCGACGTAGCGGGGTTTTGCCCGACACAACACATCCCTTTGACGCGGCCCTCGGCCATCGCGGCGAACATCGCGATGTGGGAATGATCGCCGATGATCTTGGGATGCCAGTTGTAGCCGTAGTCGTTGTCCTTGGTCGCCGCGTCGCCATAGAACGACTTGAGATACGACACCATGAACTTCGGCTGATTCGACCAGTAACTCGACGGCGGCGTCTCCGTGAGGATGTAGTCGCGCAGCGTCTCGTGCTTTTTCCCGGCCGACGGGGCGCTCATGTAGCCGTGGATGCTGTGGTACAGTGTGGGCACGTCGGTCGAGCCCTGGATTGCCGCATGCCCGCGCAGCGCCATCACACCGCCACCGGGGCGACCGATATTACCCAACAACAGTTGGAGCAACGCGCAGCAGCTGATCATCTGGACGCCGTAGGTGTGCTGCGTCCACGCCACCGCATACGCGAACGCTGACGTCCGATCCCGTCCCGAGTTCGCGAGCAACGTCTCGGCGACTTGAACGAACTTGTCCCGCGGCGAGCCGCAGATCTGCTCCACCATCTCGGGCGTGTAGCGACTGAAGTGCCGTTTCACGATCTGGAAGACGCAGTGCGGATGCTGCAGTGTCGGGTCCTTTTCCACGGGCGGCTTCTTCAGCCCACGGACGAGATCATCCCACGAGGGCGGCACGGTGCTCTGTGGCGCAGCGCCCCCACCCGGTTTCGGCGGCGCTGAGGCGCCGGTCTGCGGGCCTGGGGGTTGGTGCTGGCTCCCTTCATTCGCCCGCGCGCCCGCCGCCTGTGCGCTCGTGCGTTTGTATTGCCAGCTCGTATTGTCGTACGTGCCCACGAAGCCGGCGTACGGCCACGCAGGGCTTTCCTTGAACTGCATGAGGCCGGAGAAGACACCATCCGCTTCTTCGGTATCCTTGAAGTCGTCAGCGACGATCGTCGCAGCGTTCGTGTAGTTGGACACGTACTCCTTGAAGAAAGGATCCGTGTTCCAGCGCTGCGAGTTGATGACGTAATTGATGAGCCCGCCGAGGAACGCGATGTCCGAGCCGGCGCGGATCTGGACGTGCAGGTCCGCCATCGCGCTGGTGCGTGTGAAGCGAGGATCGATGTGAATGAGCTTGGCGCCGTTGAGCTTGGCCTTCATCGGCCAGCGGAACGCCACGGGGTGACACTCCGCCATGTTGGAGCCCATGATGACGAAGCAGTCCGTGTGCTCGAGATTCCGCGGATACACCGTCGCGGCGCCACGACCCAACCGTGTCCCCAGACCGGGGACGCTAGAGCTGTGTCATATCCTGGCCTGGTTTTCGATCGCGACGACGCCGATCCCTCGCCAGAACTTCTGGCATACGTGGTTGAACTCATTGTCGAGCGTGGCGCCGCCGAGGGCGAAGATCGCGGGCGTCATATTCACGAGCTTGCCGTTGGGGAGCTTCTCGATGAAGGTGTCGTCGCGCGTCTTCTTGATCAGCTCGGCGACCCGATCCATCGCCCATTCGAGCTCCACCACCTCAGCCACCGGCGCCCGGCTTGCGGTGCAGCACTTTCGTTTGGCGGTTGGGATTGATGTGGAGCTGATAGATTGCGGCGCCTTTGGGGCAGAGGGTGCCCTCGTTGTGCGGGCTGCGCGGATCACCTTCGATGTTCACGATCCGGCCGCCCTTCACCTGCACGAGCGTGGCGCAGCCGACCGAGCAGAACGGACAGATACTCGGTACGGATTTGGCTTCCTTGATGCGGAGCTCTTGAGCCTGAGCGCGGGCGGGGGCGAGTGTGGCGCCGAGGCCGACCAATCCACCGATCGCGGTACCGGCGCCGGCGCCGGCAGTGACCCGGAGGAAGTCGCGACGACTGACCTGCATAGGTGGGTTTCTCCCTCGTGATCTGCCTTGACCATGGTCAGGGATACGCGACCAGTCAAGGGTCGCCCGATATACACCGCGGCGGTAGCATTAGCGCTGCTAATGGCTGAGCTACCTGAGATAAGTCCCGACTACTTTCAGATTCTCGTCGTGCGGGAGCTGCGTAAGGCCGGCTTCGATGTCGGGGATGTTCGCGTTCATCGGCGCTCGGAACTGGCGGAGCCAGAGCAGGGATTCGTCTTGGAACTGCTGGCTCCGCTCAGTCGAACGGGTTCGAGGTGGCGAGCGCTCCTCGTCTGCCGCCGGCAGTCCATCCCAGTCGGCAGCGACGTCATCGAGTCGGTGATCGCCCGGCTGCCGGAAGTCGCGGCCGAGGTGGCGCTCGTGTTCGCCACGGCGGACTTCGCCGCCGACGCGCTGGCAGCCGCGCAGCGGTCCCACATCGCGTTGCTGCGGGTTGTGGAGGCGCGCCGCGCGTTCGATTTAAGTGGATGGGGCACCCCGGGCCAGTATCCCTCATGGC
>DASZNX010000472.1:0-7666 GCA_035551075.1 Gemmatimonadales bacterium
GATGGGCGCGGCATCTACACCCCGCAGACGAAGAGCACCCTCGCAACGGGCAGCGTCACGCACATCGTCGGCTCCGCAGGCCTGTCGTTTTTCCAGGCCGGGGGCGCCAAGAGCGCGCCGGCGGGTGATGAAGATCATGACGGCGTCGCCGACAAGGACGACGCGTGTCCCGGCACACCAGCGGGCGCGAAAGTCGATAAGAAGGGCTGCCCCGCCGACGACGATAAGGATGGCGTGTTGAACGGCATCGATGCGTGCCCCGATACACCGGCCGGCGCGACTGTCGATACCCGAGGCTGCCCGCACGACTCCGACGGCGACGGGGTGTTCGACGGTATCGATCAGTGTCCCAACACACCGCCGGGTGTTGCGGTGGACGCGAAGGGCTGCCCGCCGGACTCCGATCACGACGGCGTCGACGACGGCATCGACAAGTGTCCGAACACGCCCGTCGGCGCCATCGTCGACGCGACCGGGTGCCCGATCGATTCAGACCACGACGGGGTGTGGGACGGTTTGGATAAGTGCCCCGATACGCCGGCCGGCGCGGTCGTGGACGCAACTGGTTGCCCTGTCGACTCGGATGGCGACAAGGTTCCGGATGGAATCGACCGCTGCCCCGACACGCCGCCGAATACGCCCGTCGATTCGTTCGGCTGCCCGGCGGATAGCGATCACGACGGCGTAGGCGATGGCTTCGACAAGTGCCCGAATACGCCGCCCGGTACGAAGGTCGATGAAAACGGCTGCCCGATCGCCAACGACACCGACGGCGACGGCGTCATCGATCCGAATGACCGGTGCCCGAATACGCCCAAGGGTTCACGGGTCGATGAGCACGGCTGTATCGTGCTGTTCGAACCCGTGGCGCCGGCGGTCGCCGGAGCTGCCGTTGCGACCGCGGCGGCGCGTCCGACGCTCATCCTGACCGGCGTCAATTTCGAAAGCGGACGATCAGTACTGACGGCATCGTCATACGCCGTACTCGACCAGGTGGCGGGATCACTCGTCGCCAATCCGGAGATTCGGATCGAGATCGCCGGGTACACCGATTCCGTGGGCACGCGCCGCTACAATCTCGGCCTGTCCATGGGACGCGCGGCGGCGGTGCGCGCGTACCTCGCGCGCAAGGGTGTGAACCCCTATCGGATGCGGGCGCAGGGTTACGGGGCGTCGGGATACATCGCTCCGAACTCGACCGCGGACGGGCGTGCAAAGAATCGGCGTGTGGAGCTACACAAACTCAACTAGAGGCCGAGCCTATATAATCTCTGGGCCGGGGGCCGGGGGGCCGGGACAAGCAGAATGTTCCGGCCCTTTGTATTTTTTGCTCGCCCCGCTCTGAACGAGACATGTATGCGTTTGAAACACGGTGTACCGCTCGGCCCCCTCCTCATCGCGCAGACTCTCGCAGGGCAACAGGTCCGGCCCTGGCAATCGACCGACTACTACCGGTTGACTGTCGTCAGCAATCCGCAGCTCTCGCCGGATGGCCGCCGCGTGGCTTTCGTCGTCACCACAGTGGTCGAAGACAAAGACAAGCGTCACAACGAGATCTGGCTCTCACCCACCGATGGGTCGGCAGCCCCGTTCCGTTACACCAGTCCTTCGACTGAAGCCTCGAACCCTGTCTGGTCGCCGGATGGCTCGTTGCTCGCATTCTCGAGCAAACGCGAGGGCGCGGACGACGACGTCTGGTTCCTGCGTACCTCGGCGCCCGGCGGCGAGGCGTTCCAGATCAAAGGCGTGCACGCAACTCCCTCGTTCTCGCGGGACGGGAAGTGGCTGCTCTACGAGTGGCGTGGGGAAGATCCCGACAGCAACAAGAAGGAGGGGTGGCGCACACGCGTGTCACCCACCGCGATTACGCGCGGCCCGGATCCCAAGCGTTTCGACGGCCGCGTGTACACGTCGATTCCGATCGTCGCTGATGAGCGAGGTTACCTTGCGCCGCGTGAGACGCGCCGGCCGAGCCACCTGTATCTCGTGCCACAAGGTGGCGGGACCCCCCGCCAGCTCACGAGCGGCGAGCTGAGCCAGAGCGCGCCGGCGTGGTCGCCCGATGGCCGCACGATCGCCTTCGTACAAGACTCGACGGAAAAGTCGGAGGTGCGGGACGAGCCGCAACCGAGCATCTACTTGCTGAGCGTCGCGGATAGCACGGTACGCCCGCTCGCGACCGGATTTCCTGAAAACACCGATCCCGCCTGGTCGCCCGACGGGAAGACGATTGCGTTCGGCTGCTCCAAAGGCCGTGGGCTCGAGAACGACATTTGTATCATTCCCGCAGCGGGCGGGACCGCGCGCAATCTGACCGCGGACTGGAGCCTCGATCCGAGCGCTCCGACGTGGTCGGTGGACGGAAAGACGATCTACTTCAATGCCGAGACCAACGGCAACGTCCATCTGTTTGCCGTGGCCGTGAGTGGTGGTCCCGTTCGCCAGGTGACGACCGGCGAGCGACAACTACGCGGCTTCACCATCAGCGCGGACGGCCGCTCGCTCGCATACACGTCGAGCGACATCACGCACGGCACCGATGTCTACGTCGCGCCGCTCGCCGGCACGAAGGGGGGGGGCGCGGAGCGACGGCTCACCTCGTTCAACGATTCGCTCTTCAAGCAGGTCGCCGTTATCCCCGCCGACACTTTCTGGTTCGCCGGCGTTGGAGGATTGAAGACCGAAGGCTGGCTCATGAAGCCGTACGGCTATCAACCCGGAAAGCGGTACCCGCTGGTGTTCTCTATTCACGGCGGCCCGCATTCGAACTACGGCAACGTGTTGTTTCCCGAATTCCAGATGCTGGCCGGTCAAGGCTACTGGCTGCTGTTCACCAATCCGCGCGGCTCGAGCGGTTACGGACACGATTTCACCTACGCCACGCGCGGCCGGTGGGGAATGGAAGACTATCAGGATCTGATGGAAGCCGTGAATGTGGCGATCGCCCGCTCCAAAGGCGGTATCGACACGACGCGCATGGCGGTGCTCGGCGGCTCTTATGGCGGATTCATGACCAACTGGATCGTCGGGCACACCAACCGGTTCCGCGTGGCGGAGACCGATCGTTCGATTTTCGACTGGTATTCGTGGTACGGCTCATCCGATGCTCAAGGCCTGACCGACTACGAGTTCAATGGCGCGCCCTGGCAGAGCGACTCACTCTACCGGGTGCTATCGCCTATGACGTATGCGAGCAACATGCGCACGCCGATGCTGATCGTGCACTCCGAAGACGACAAGCGCGTGCCCATTACGGACGCGGAGCAGTTGTTCGTGTCGCTGCGCAAACGTGGCATTCCAGCGGAATTCGTGCGCTATCCGCGCTCCTATCACGGGCTGTCGCGCACCGGTCCGCCGTGGCTGCTCGTGGACCGGTTGGAGCGCATTCGCACCTGGTTCGCGCACTGGATCGGGACGGGTGACACGCCGCCCGCGGCGGCGGCCGGCCTGCATTGACGTTGCGTCGTAACGTAATGGTGGTGTTGGCGGTCGCCGCGTTCGTGACCGCGGTGCCGCTGCATGCCCAGCAGCCGCGTTCCAAGGGGAAGACCGCCGCTTCGGCTCGCCGTCCCGCGCCGCCCGTCATTCCCACGCCGCGCTCGATCCTCGGCTTCGAACCGGGCGACGACCGGAAGCTCGTGGAATGGCCGGTCTTGGTGCGCTATTTCGAGGCGTTGGCTAAGGCGAGCGATCGCGTCGATTACAAGGAGCTCGGCAAGACGACGCTGGGCGCGCCCTTCATCGCGCTCGTCATCTCGAGCCCCGCGAACCTCAAACGGCTCGATTCCTACCGGCTGAATAATGCGTCGCTCGCGGATCCGCGCGGCTTCAAGACCAGTCGCGCCGCACGCGAGGCGGTCCATAACGGCAAGACGATCGTGCTGATTACGTCGAGCATTCACTCGACTGAAGTCGGCGGGCACTTGACCCCGGTCGCGCTCGCGTATCGGCTCGCGACCGACACCAGCCTCGAGACGCGCGAGATTCTCGACAACGTGATCCTCTGGCTCGTACCGTCGCAGAATCCGGACGGCGTGACGATCGTGGCGAAGTGGTACAACCGAACGCTGGGGACCGCCGCCGAGGGCACCTCGCCACCCGAGCTGTATCACTACTATGCCGGGCACGACAACAACCGCGACTGGTACGCGTTCACGCAGGTCGAGACGCGGCTCACCGTCGATTCGCTGTACAACGTCTGGCATCCGCAGATCGTGCACGACATTCACCAGATGGGGTCGGAGGGCGCCCGCCTCTTCTTGCCGCCCTATCTCGATCCCGTCGAGCCGAACATCGATCCGCTCCTGATCGACGCCGTGAATGCGCTCGGCACCGACATGGCGTGGGAGCTCGCCGCGCAGGGCAAGACCGGCATTTCGATCAACTCGACGTATGATGCCTGGACGCCCGCGCGCGCGTATCAGCATTACCACGGCGCGGTGCGGATTCTATCCGAAACCGCGAGCGCGGATCTCGCGTCGCCGGTCGACATTCCGTTCGATCGTCTCGAGGCGCGCTCGCGCGGCTACAACCCCCGCGAGCGCTCGTGGAACTTCACGAACCCGTGGCGCGGCGGCCGGTGGACAATGCGCGACATCGTGTCGTATCAAACTGAAGGCGCCTACGCGCTGCTCGAGCATGCCGCGAAGCAGCGCGAACGCTGGCTCTCGAGCTTTCTCACCGTCGAGTGGCGCGCGTCGCGCGGCTGGCGCGAGTGGCCGTACGCGTACGTCATTCCCAACCGCCAGGACTCGGTGGCGTTGAGCGCGCTGCTCGGCATCCTGCACCGCGGCGGCGTCGAGATCCGCACCGCGCTGCAGAGCTTCACGCTGCAAGGACAACGTCATTCCGCCGGCACGTACGTGATCGTGATGCGTCAGCCGTACGCCTCATTCGCCAAGACGCTGCTCGAGGTGCAGCACTACCCCGACCGGCGGCAGTATCCCGGCGGCCCACCGGAGCGGCCGTACGACGTCACTGCGCACACGCTGCCACTCCTCATGGGCGTCACGGCGATTCCCGCGACTGACTCATTGCGCGTGCCGCTGTCGGGACTGGTTACGCCTCGCGTGGTAACGCCGCTACCCCCAGTCGCGACCGATACGCCGCGAATCGGCCTCTACAAATCCTACGACGCCGCGATCGACGAAGGCTGGACGCGCTGGGTATTCGACAACTGGAAGGTTCCCTACGCGTCGCTCGTGGACTCCACCGTCCGCGCCGGAAAGTTGAATGAGCACTTCGACGTGATCATTCTGCCCGATCAGTCTCCGCGCGAGCTCCTGGAGGGACTGCCGTCGCGCTATCCCGCGCCCTTTGCCGGCGGTTTGGGACCGGAAGGCAGTGATGCGTTGCGTCAGTTTGTCGACGCGGGCGGCACGCTCATCGCGCTCAACGAGGCCAGCCGCTTCGCGATTCAGGCGCTGCTGCTGCCGGTGCGCAACGTGCTCGAAGCAGTCAGCGATGAAGACTTTTACGCCCCCGGTTCGATTTTCCGGCTGCAGCTCGATACGTCGCAGGCGATCGCGCGCGGCCTGCCGCGCGAGACGATCGGCTGGTTCCAAGGAGGTCCGGCTTTCGAAGTGCTCGACTCGAACGTTGCGCGTGTCGTCGGACGTTGGCCCGACGATCCCGACAAGGTCCTGCTGTCTGGCTGGGTATTGCATCCCGAGCGTATCGCGGGCAAGGCAGCGATTGTCGAGGTGCAAGAAGGAACAGGACGGGTAATCCTGTTCGGGATGCGACCGCAGTACCGCGGACAGAGCATTGCCACTTACCCTTTGCTGTTCAATAGCTTACGGACCAAATGAGGTCTTAATCCTTGCCGCATTTGGGGTCAATTTCCTATGTTGGTGGCCCCCATGAATTTGGCCGGTAAAGTAAGCGCCATCGTGCTCGGGGCCGCGACGCTCGCTCGCGGCCTTTTTGCGCAGCAGCTGCCGGAATCGCCCGACAGTCTGCGCCTGCGTGGCGTCGAGCTACGCTATGTGCTGCCCGAGCCGCTGTTCGACAACATGCCCGCCGCTGCCCCGATCAAGGCGCTGTACGTCAACGCGTGGGCGTTTGGCGGAAGCAAGCTCGCGTCGCTCGTCACGCTCGCCGATTCCACCGAGATCAATGCGTTCGTCGTCGACGTAAAGGACGACACCGGTTGTCTGCTCTATCCCTCGGAAGTGAAGGTCGCGCAGGACATCGGCGCCACGAAATGCGTTCGCACGAAAGATGTGCGCTCGCGCCTCGATACCTTGCGCGCGCATGACATCTACGCGATCGCGCGCATCGTCGTCGCGAAAGATCCGCTGCTCGCCCAAAACAAACCGAAGTGGTCGGTGCAACACAAGGATGGCGGCTTGTGGCACGATCGCATCGGCATGGCATGGGTTGACGCGTACAACGACTCCGTCTGGATCTACGCTGCGCAGCTCGCGGCGGAAGCGATCCACCTCGGCTTCAACGAGGTGCAGTTCGACTACGTGCGGTTCCCGGACGAGCCCAAGGAAGCGATGGCACAAGCGATCTTTGCGGCGCGGAAACCCGGCGAAACACAGCGTGCCGGCGTGCAAGCGGGAATCGCGATTCTCACCAGCCGGCTGCAACCACTCGGCGTGCCGGTCACGTTCGACATCTTCGGCCTGACCTCGTCGGCGACCGGTGACCTTGGCATCGGCCAGGTATGGGAAGACTTCATCACCGCGGCCGACGTCGTTCTGCCGATGGTGTATCCCAGCCATTACTATCGCGGCAGCTACGGGCTTGCCTGGCCGAATGGCGAGCCATACCGGGTCGTTCGCAATGCCCTAAGCGAAGCGATCGAGCGCTCGCGTCCGTTTGCGCGAGCCGCCACGATTCGTCCCTATCTCCAGGCGTTCACCCTGGGACGGCGCAAGCCGCGCTACACGCCGTACGAGATTCGTGAGCAAATTCGCGCGGCCGAAGAACTGGGAATCGACACCTGGGTGCTGTGGAATCCGCGGAGCGTCTACCAGCGCGACTCACTCCGGCCGCGTCGAAACGCGGCGGCAACGGTTCCCGGCGGGGCCCCCTAGTACCATATTTCCGGCCCATGAAAAAAAACTGGATCCTTCTCCTGGCGCTCGCCGGGGCGGTCGCCGCATGCTCTGACTCGAGCGGCGTTGACCCCGACATCGTCAGTGGCCCCGAGCTTCACGCCGTGCGCACCGCGCTCGATTCGGCTTTCCTGCACGACACCACGCTGGACGCCTCGTTCACGGGCGACTCGGGACTCTACGCGCTCATGTCCGCGCTCGTCTTTCCCTTCATCGATCGCGCGGCACACATCGTCGAGGGTGGCGACACCACCCGCCTGGTGGGCATCGAATTCGACATCGACGCGACGCGCGGCGGCGTGCACATCGTCACCAACCTGACGGCGATGCTCGCCTGGAAAGGCTACGATTCGACGACCAGTACGGTTGACTCCGTCTTCTTCCTGCTCGGATCCGGCCGCGCACCGGTCCACGACTCACTCTCGAATCAGTTCACGCTCGAGATCGCGGGAACCGGTACCGGCTTCATCATCCATCAGGCCACCGACAAGACGGTGACCAAGTCGCAGTCGACCGGCGGGCATCTCGTGACAACGGAAAGCCATTACGGCAGCGGCCAGACGTTCGGCGGTGGCGGGACCACCTTTACGGTCTACAAG
>DASZNX010000473.1:0-2256 GCA_035551075.1 Gemmatimonadales bacterium
CGCCGCGCCCGGGTCCGGCCACTCACTCGTGATCATCAACACCCGCAACGGACCTCCTCGCGAATGCCGGACGCGTCCATTGCCCGGCGGGGAACCCGTCGGCCGCGAGATGCGGCGCTGAGCCCGCGGGGAGTCGGATGAGGGAGACGAGGCAGCGGGTTTCATGAGGGCCGCTCGCGCGTACGCAGGCGGACATACTGCCGGTACAGCGTGGGCGACAGCGACCGCGCCCAACCGGTGAGGCGGCGCACGAGCTGCGCGCGCTGCCAACCGCGGAATGCGACGAGATCGCGAACCGTCGCCGCGGAGACGCCCGACTTGAGAATCACGCGACCCATGACCCAGGTATCGCCCACTTGTTCAGGTTTGAGATACGGCTCGGACGTGAAGAGGTAGCGCACCTTCGCTTCGTCCACCGATTCGAGGACGGTGCGCGAAATGTCGCCGCCGGGTACGGAGGCCGCGATGCACGATTCGCCGAGCAGGGATTCGAGAATTGCGCAGCTCACGCGCCACTCGGTCACCATCATCTCGCGCGAGAGATTACGGAAGATGTCGGGATGCGTATGCGAGTGACTCCCGATGATGTGGCCCGCGCTGCGCAGCGCGCGGATGTCCGCGCGCTTCAGAAACGTGCGCTCGCCGATGCGGGCGGTGACGATAAAGAAATGACCGCGCCAGCCCCGCTTCTCGAGCTCCTCGGCGGTGTAGCGGGCGCTGGCGCCGCCGTCATCGAATGTCAGCAGCAGGTGGCGGCCGCTGTTCTTGCCCTGGTCGAGGCCCAGGTCGGTGACGAGCTCGGGCTTTACCGGCGCGGTCGCGATCGCCTCGAGATGCGCGCTGAATGCCGAGCGCGTGAAGGTGTAGGGCAGGGCGCCGCGGCGCTGGAATCCTGATGTCCGAGGGTCGTCGGTGACTTCGTGATACATCAGGCCGGCGATTTCCATTGCTCCCCCCCTTCACCTCTTTCGGGCAAGCGCAGCGACCCACTGGGCGCGACGTTCGCCACCGGATGCTCCGCTTCCAGAAACGCGACAAAGCGCGCCCCAATTTCGGGTCGATTGAACTGTTGCTCCGCCGCGCTGCGGCCGTTTGCTCCCAGCCTGTCCCGCAGCGACGCGTCGCCGGCAAGAGTGCGCAATGCGGCCGCCAGTCCGGCCGTATCACCTGGCTCGACGACGAGCCCAGCGTCGGCGTCTCGGACGATCGCCGCCGGCTCACCCTGCGCGACCAGCACCACGGGCCGGCCGCTCGCCATGGCCTCGTACAGCTTCGAGGGCGTCGCGCCGGGGATGTGCTTCGCGAGGGGCACGATCACGATATCGGCAGCGGCGAGCAGTGGTGGGACCTCATCGACCGGACGAGGATCGAGGAAAGTCACGTTGTCCCGCCCTGCGGCAGCAGCCTGGCGCACGAGATCCGCTTTCGTCGGACCGTCGCCCATCAACACGAACTGCAAGGGAATGTCAGTCAGTAGCCCCGCTGCTTCGAGGACCCGATCGAGTCCCTGCGCGAGGCCGTGCAGGCCCGCATAAAAGGCGATGCACCGGTCCGGCGGACCAAGCTCGGCGCGGGCCGCGTCCGTGCGTCGACCGGGGTGGAACTGCTTCGCGTCCACGCCATTGGACAGGTGATAGGTCCGGCACCACGGATAGCGCGTTTCGATATCCGCGACAATCGCGCGTGACTGTCCCGTGACCAGCGCGGCATGGCGATAGCACCACAACTCGATGCGCCTGCCGAGCCGGTGCATGAACCCGCGGCGCCGCAACGCACCGATGCGCACAGCGCTCTCCGGCCACAAATCGGACACGTTGAAGATCATCCGGCAGCGCTTCACGAGGCTCAACCATATCCCCGAGAGTCCCAGCATGAGCGGCGGGCTCTCCACCATGAGATAATCGGGAGGGTCGAGGTAGAGCGTGCCCGCGAGGGCCGACGAGGTGACAAAGGAGAGGTAGCTCGACACGCGGTGCAGCACATCGGCGCGCTGCGTCGGGTAGACGAACGATCGAATGATGCGCACGCCGTCGCACTGTTCACGCCGCAGTATTCCGCCGTAGCCCGGATGAATCCGGCCACTGGGATAATTGGGCATGGCGGTCAGGACCGTCACCGTATGCCCGGCACCCAAAAAGGCGTCCGCGAGTGCGGAGAGCCTGCCCTGGGGGGCGCCGATTTCGGGCGGATAGTACTGGGTCAGGAACGCGATTTTCATCATCGGCTCCGGGGGGGGCCGGGGGGGCCGGGGGGGCC
>DASZNX010000474.1:0-1517 GCA_035551075.1 Gemmatimonadales bacterium
CTGACCTCCACCCCCACCCCTACCCCCACACCGAGCATCCGCGCCGCACTTCCATCGCGCACCGCAACCTCGATCGTCCCACCGGATCCCACGAAGGCCACGAGCGCGCCACGCGGGACATCCGCAAACGTGCGCCGCAACGGGCCGACGTCGGTGTCCCCAACACGAATCCGGACGCCGGGTTCGACCCCCGAAGCATTGATGTTCGAGATCAAGGTTCCGAAGCGATCCACGTAGATGACTTCTCCGACGACGGCGGTTCCGTCGTGCCGAGCTACCGGCAGCGGCAGGTAAACGGGACTCGTGATGCTGCTCCCCAGCGCCGTGATGGGATCGCCGGCCGCGAGCGTCGCGGCTGCCGGGGCAAAGACATCGCGACCGTGAAACGTCGCCGAGACCCCCGGCGGGATGAGGACCGACACGAAGCGGGATTCACGCGGCAAGAACGAAAGCAACCCATTGTCCGGCGCGAGAAAGCGGTGGCCCGCGCTCTCGGCCGCAATCGCCCGGCGCTCAGTCCCCACGCCGGGGTCGATGATGGCGAGGTGAATCGTCCCTTTCGGGAAGTGCTGCCAGGCCCGGCTGAGCAGGTATTGGCCGGCGCGCACGTCGCCCGGCGGAACCTCATGACTGATGTCGACCAGTGTGAGGTTCGCATCGCGCGAGAGCAGCACGGCTTTCACTTCGGCGACATAGCTGTCGGCCGTTCCGAAATCGGTGAGTAGCGTGATGATCGCCATGGCCTATATGCGGACGGTACGCCAGCGTCCCCTCTTCCAGAAGAGCACCATCGCGACCCCGCGCGAGATGGCTGTGAGGCTGAGCGCGAGCCAAATGCCCAGGAGCCCGAACACACGCGACCACCAGGCCGCGAGTGGAATGCGCATTGCCGTGAGACTCGTGCTGACGATCTGCGGCCAGAACGTGTACCCCGCTCCCGCCAACGCGCCCTCCAGGATCAGCTCGAAGCTCTGCCCAATCTGGGCAAACGCGATCACGCGCAAATAGAGCACGCCATCGGCGATCACCTGCGCGTCGCGCGTGAATAACGCGACCAATCGCGCCGGAATGAGGAGAAACGCGATCGCGGTGGTCACCGTCACAACCAGGCAGTAACTGACGGTGAGCCGCACCGCCTGTTGCGCCCGCGCCTCCTGGCGAGCGCCGAGATTCTGCCCGACCAGGGCGCTCGCGGCGAGGGAGAACCCGCTGATCGCGATGAAGCCGAGCCCTTCCATCTTATGACCCACGCCCAGCGCCGCGAGAGCGGCGGTGCCGAACCGCGACGTAAAGCGGGTCAGCCACATATAAATGATCGAGAGCAGCGCGCCCGCGAGTGAGAGCGGCATGCCGATCCGCACGATCATCGGCACCGCCCGCCAGTCGGGGGCCGTCACCCGCAGCAACCCGCGTCGCAGCGCGATCACACTCCCGATTAGGAACCCTCCGCCGCGCACCATCACGGAGGCGAGCGCCGCGCCCTCCACGCCGAGCCGTGGGAACGGGCCAATGCCGGC
>DASZNX010000475.1:0-2549 GCA_035551075.1 Gemmatimonadales bacterium
CTCGATCGCGGCGACGGACGGCGTGCGCTCCAGAGCTTCCAGGCGGCCGCGGACCTGGCGCCGGACGCGCCGCAGACGTGGCTCGTGCTGGGAGAGTTTTACTACCACTACGGCGCGATCTTTGACGAGCAGATCAGCGGCGCGGAGTACGCGTTCAATCGCGTGCGCGAGCTGACGCCCAGCTCGGCACCGGCGATTTCCCATCTGATTTCGCTGGCGCATTTGCGGGGCGACAAGCAGGCCACGGCTCAGCTGATTGCCGAGTACGAGGCGCTCAACACGCAATCGGTCGTCGCGGAAGCAGTTGGGATTGCCGACACGCTGCTGGTCAAGGGGCTCCCGGCGCGCGTAGCGCTATTGAAAACGCTCGACAACCACAGCTTCACGGCGCTCGAGTACCTGGCGTTCCAGGCGGAGGAGGTCGGGACCACTGCCGAGCGGACGGGACCGGGACGACAGATCCTGCGCGCGCTCGAGCGGCGCGCCACCACGGACTCGCAGCAGGTGTTGGCGCTGCGCTTCGGAGTCGGGGCCGACCTCGGCGAAGGATGGACGGACAGCGCGCGTGCCCGCCTTGGCCGCGCTCACACCACGGCCACGGAGCGCGAGCGGGATCGGTGGCTCGTGTTGCTCGCCGCGGTCGGCGTCGACTCGCTCGGCGGATGGCGCGACGCCGCCGATCGGCTTGGCCGCAGCCCCGGGAGCGGCGAAATGGAGCACTGGATGATGGCGCGTCTTGGTCGCGATCGAGCGAATCACATGGCGGCCCTCGAGCGGCTGGCCGCGGACAGTTCACCGCTGCCGCGGTCGTTAAAACTCGATCTCGACGCGCGACGCGCGCTTGCGGGCGGCGACACCGTTCGCGCGCTGCAGCTTTGGCAACAGGCGACGGAGCGCTACGCCGTGCTGCGTGTGCCGCTAGGCCTCGTCGCGTCGCTCTGGTGGTTGCGGCTCGACATGGCGCGCGTGGCGGAGGCGCATGGGGACACGGCGCTCGCCAGGGTGACCTGTGACAGCTTCGCCTCACTCATCGGGTATGTGGACCTGGTGGTCCGGCCCGAGTCCAAGACCCTGTGTGCACGCGTGCGCTCTTGAAAACCCCGTTCTAAAGAGATACGCGAGGACAAAGACCCGAGCCACTGGGATGTGCGTCACAGCAGTTCCCTCCGCGAGGCGATATCACCCTGTAGCAGCTGTTAACTGACCTCCCTGACCTGCCGGTCACGGCTGCCAGATTGCGCCCGCCCATAGTGGTCCCAGAGTGCGCCACGTCGTTCCGCGTACCGGAGGATATCGCATGCTTCGCCTGGGGATCATCGTCATCGTCGGGCTGTGTCTCGCCCTCGTCGCCTCCTGTGAACTTCTGAAGCCTATTCAGCCCGTTTCGGACGTCGCCTCCATCACGATCACACCATCCAGCGATAGCCTCCTCGTCGGAGACAGTGTTCAACTGACCGCCACGGTCGTGATGTCGAACGGACAGTCGCCGCCCTCGGTAAGCTGGCTCAGCGCGAGCTCCGCGGTCGCGAGTGTCAGCGGGTTGGGATTGGTTCGCGGGATCAGCCCGGGCGTCGCGACGATCACGGCGACGAGCGGCGGTAAGAGCGCGTCCGCGCCGATCACCGTCAGCCTCGTTACGGTCGCCTCGGTGACGGTCAGCCCCGCGAGTGCAGCAATCCGCGTCGCGGGTAAGGTGCGCCTCGCGGCAACGGTGCGGGACGGTGCCGGGAACGTGCTATCGGGACGCGCCATCGCCTGGTCGAGCAACGCCCAAGGCGTGGCGACGGTGAGCGCGAGCGGTCTCGTCACCGGTGTCGCGCCAGGATCGGCGACCATTACGGCGACCTCCGAAGGAAAGAGCGGCACGGCGAGTGTGGGCGTCTCACTCGCGCCCGTTGCCACCGTCACCGTGAGTCCTACAAGCGCCGCAATCCGCGTAGCCGGGACGGCGCAGCTCGCTGCGACCACCAAGGACTCGATGGGGAACGTGCTTACCGGACGGGCGATCGCGTGGTCGAGCAATGCCCCCGGCCTCGTCACGGTGGACCAGAATGGTCGGGTGACGGGGGTCGCGCTCGGCCAGGCGACGATCACCGCCACGAGCGAGGGGAAGAGCGGGACTGCGGTCGTTACGGTCTCGGGCAGTGGCGGCTTCGGTCACGTCATCATCGTCGCCGAAGAGAATCACGATTACAGCCAGGTGATCGGCAACTCGGCGATGCCGTACCTGAATGGGCTGAGCAACCAGTACGGCCTCGCCACCGGCTACTACGCCAACGCGCATCCGTCCATGGGCAACTACTTCGAGCTGACAACCGGCGACACGATCATCAACGACGACAACTTTACCGGCACGGTCTCGCAGGACAACATCGTGCGCGAGCTCGTGGCCGCGGGCAAGTCTTGGAAGGCGTACATCGAGGGATATCCCAACTACGACGCCAACCACGTGCCGGTGAGCTACTTCTCCGACGTGCGCAACAATCCGGCGCAGGCGGCGAAGATGGTGCCATTCACGCAATTCGCGACCGATCTTGCCAATGGCACGC
>DASZNX010000476.1:0-1635 GCA_035551075.1 Gemmatimonadales bacterium
GTGCGTGACTTCGCGTGGGCCGCCGGCGCCGACCTCCGGTGGGATGCGAGCACGTGGGATGGTATCCTGGTCCAGACGTTCTACCACGCCGACGCGACGCCATGGGAGGAGTCGAACAACATGGTGCGCTTCGCACTGCGGCACTTCTCGGGCGCGCTCGGCCAATACCCCTGGCCGCAGGTGTCCGCCATCGAAGGACTGGTCGAGGGGATGGAGTACCCGATGGTGATTTTCTGCCCGTCGCTGCAGAAGCGCGAGGATCAGTACTGGGTCCTGATGCATGAGCTCGGCCACCAATGGTTCCCGATGCAAGTCGGCTCGGACGAGCGTCGGTATCCGTGGATGGACGAGGGCTTCAATACCTTCGCCGATTACGATGCGGCGGAAGCGTTCTTCAAAGGCACTCCGTACGCGGACACGGTGCGACGGGAGTTGTTGAGTGCCTATACGGCAACCGCGATTCCGGGCAGCGAGCAGCCCATGATCACCAAGCCGGACGAAGTGCGTCAGCTCTACTGGACGGCGTATCAAAAGCCGGCGCTGATGCTCACGATTCTCCGGGAGTCGGTGCTGGGCCGTGACGAATTCAACCGCGCGTTCGCCGAGTACGTGCGCCGCTGGAAAGGCAAACACCCGCAGCCGGCGGATTTTTTTCGCACCATGGCCAATGAGACGGGACGCGATCTCGACTGGTTCTGGCGCGGCTGGATCTTCACGACGGCGCGGCTCGATCAGGCGGTAGACGAGGTCCGCCGTCAGGGCGACAGCACGTTCATTACGTTGTCCAACCGCGGACAGATGGTCCTGCCGGTCCAGCTCGAGCTTCGCTATGCCGATGGGACGAGCGAGCGCCGCGATCTGCCGGTCGAGATGTGGGATCTCGGCAGCACGTTCACGTATCGAATGGCGGGAGCGAAACAGGTGGTGGGCGTCGTCCTAGATCCTCGTCGGATCTATCCTGACGTCGATCGCGGGAATAACAACTGGGGACGATAGGGTCAGGAAGCGGCTGGTCCTTACCCTCAGTGGATCCCGGCGCCTCCGAATTGCTTCACCAGGTCCGACAGCACGGCCTTTGCATCCCCGAACAACATCCAGGTGTTGTCCTGCACGTACAGCTCGTTATCGATCCCGGCGAAGCCGGGGTTCTTGCTGCGCTTCACGGCTAATACAGTCTTGGCCTTGTCGGCATCGATGATCGGCATGCCATAAATCGGCGTGCTCTTCGCGTAACGCGCGGCCGGATTCACGACGTCGTTTGCGCCGAGCACGAGCGCGACGTCCGTCTGCGGCATCTCCGGATTGATGTCGTCCATTTCGACCAGCGCCGAATAGGGAATATTGGCCTCGGCGAGCAGGACGTTCATGTGGCCGGGCATGCGACCGGCCACCGGATGGATCGCGAATTTCACGTTGATGCCGCGCTTGGTAAGCGCGTCGTACAATTCCGCGACTTTGTGCTGCGCTTGCGCCACCGCCATACCGTAACCGGGAATGATCACGACGTTCTGCGCCTGCTCGAGCAGCTGTGCGGCGCCTTCGACGGTCTCTTGCTTCCACACCTTCTGCTCGCCAGCGGCGAGCGCCGGTTGCGCTTTGCCGAATGCCCCGAACAACACGTTCGTGAACGAGCGA
>DASZNX010000477.1:0-3709 GCA_035551075.1 Gemmatimonadales bacterium
GGTTCACCCATTACCTCGTTCCTCTCGCCGCACTCAAGCTGAAACAGGGGTTCGGGCGCCTGATACGTACGAAGTCCGATGTGGGTGCGGTGGTGCTCTTGGACAGGCGGGTTGTAACGAAACGGTATGGCTCTACAATGCTTCAGGGTCTCCCTCCGGCCGCGAAAGCCATCGGAAACTGGCCCGAAGTGCGGCGGGAGGTCGAAGAATTCTTTGCAATTCATAGTATCGGCGCGTCCGGCCCCCCCGGCGGCGCTGCATCCTGGAGCTAGATTTGGGGGGTGTACTGGGTCGTTTGGTCGTACGACGTCAAGCCCGCGCAGACGAAAAAGTTCGAGCGGGCGTATGGTCCCGAGGGCGACTGGGTGAGACTCTTCCAGCGATCGCCGGGATTTGCCGGGACTGAGCTCCGCCACGAGACGGATCACGCTTCCCACTACCTCACCATCGACCGCTGGCGCACGCGCGAGGATTACGACCGATTCAAGGATGCGTTCCGCAGTGAGTACGACGCGCTCGAAGCGCGGTGTGCCACGCTGACCGATTCGGAATACAAGGTCGGCGATTTCGAAACGACTGCACGGGAGTAGCAGTGAGCGGATTCAGCAAGCGTGTCACACGGCTTCCGGGGTATCCGATGGCCGAGCTGCCGGCGATCAAGCGGAAGCTGATCGAGCAGGGCGTGGACGTCATCGACGTCGGGGCGGGGGATGCGGACCTCCCGCCTCCGGATGTCGCGGTGAAAGCGCTGACGCGCGCGCTGCAGGATCCGGCGATGAGCCGTTATGCGTTCCAGCTCGGCCTGCCGGCTTTTCGCGAGTCGGCCGCCGCGTACATGGAGCGTCGCTTTGGCGTGCGAGTCGATCCGTTCAAGGAGCTGCATCCGATTCTCGGCTCCAAGGAAGGCATCGCGCATCTCGCGACCGCGGTTCTCGATCCTGGTGATCTCGCGATTGTCCCCGTGCCCGGCTACGCCGTCTATCATGGCGGCACGGTGCTCGCCGACGGCGAGCCGTACCTCGTCAACCTCACGCCGCGGACCGATTTCTTGCTCGAGCTCGAGGAGATTCCGCGTGATGTGCTGGACCGGGCCAAGCTCGTCTATCTCAATTATCCGAACAATCCAACCGCGGCGGTCGCCCCGCGCGACTATCTCGAGCGAACGATTGCCGCGTGCCGCAAATACGACATTCTGCTCGCGTACGACAATCCGTACTGTGAGATCACGTTCGATGGCTATGTCGCGCCCTCGATTCTGGAGATTCCCGGCGCGATGGATGTGGCGGTCGAGTTTCATTCGCTCTCGAAGAGCTTCTGTATGACCGGCTGGCGGCTGGGCTGGGCGGTGGGACGTCCCGATCGCATCGCCGCGCTCGCCCGGGTGAAGAACTACATCGACACGGGCGCGTTTCTGGCCGTTCAGGCCGCCGGCGCGGAGGTCATGAAACAGGCGGAGCGGATCGCCGCGGGGTACGTGGCGCAATTCAAGGAACGGCGCGACGCCATTCTTCCCGTGCTGCGCGCCAATGGTTTCGAGGTGGAGTCGCCGCGCGCCGCGATGTATCTCTGGATTCCGCTGCCGGAAGGACTTCGCTCGGCCACATTTCAGAAGCGCGCGCTCGAGGACGTCGGAGTGGTGACTTTGCCGGGTAGCGCATTCGGCGCCGGCGCCGAAGGATTCTTCCGCATCGCGCTCACAGTCGCAGCGCCGCGCTTGATCGAGGCGGCGGAGCGGTTGGGAAAGGTGTTGGCTGCTGTTTGATCGTCCGGTAACGGGTTCGCCCGGTGGCCAGGCATGGCTCGGCGCGGCGGCGCTGCACGTCGTCGCCGTGGTGCTCTTTTTTACGGTGTCGTGGCAGGCGCCGTGGCGGCACGCGAATTATGTGGTTTTGCAACCGGCGGACACGGACGCGATGATGGTGTACGTCCCGGAGGGGGGGGCGCGTGGCAAGCGATCGCGGAGCGCGGTCGATTCTACGTCCCGCACTCCCCCTCAGGCGATCCATTCGCGCGGCGCGCAGTCTCCGCCGGCGTCGGTGACGCGGCCTGCGGGTTCTGCAGCCGTCAGCACGACAGTGGCCGCCGCCATTGCCGCGGCCGTCGCCCCTTCGCCGCCCGCCGCGCCTTCGCCGCCGCGCGCCGCCCCTTCGCCGCCAGAGAGCAGCCTGACGATGCCGGCCTATGACCCGAATGCCACTCGCGTGGCGCCGGCTCCGCAGGTGGGTGACGGGCGTCTCTGGGTCAGCCCGCGTCCGGCATTACCTGCCACCGTCGCGGCGGCCTTGTACGGCGATACGACGGAGCGACATTCCGCGGCGATCGAGCGGCTCCGGGCGATGGTGGATTCGTTGAATCAGGTTCTCGATCTGCTCCAGCGCGAGAAGCAGCGGCCCAGGTGGACCGTTGGTGGCACTCCGGAGAAGCCGGAGTGGGGAATCGATTCCGCGTACATCCACGTGGCAGGCGTCAAGATTCCCACGCCCGTGCTCGCGCTGCTCGGGAATCTTCTGCCCCAGGGCAATTTCGACGAAGACATGCGCATCCGCGAGTTGAACTACATGCGCCAGGACATTTTGCAGGCCGCGGATCGCGCGCAATCGCTGCAGGAGTTCAAGCGCTACGTGCACGAGCTGAGAGAGCGGCGTCAGGCGGAACGTGATGCCGATCAGCATCGCAAGCAGGATACGGTCAAAGCCGTTCCGTAGTTCGTTGCAGTTCCCTCGCTAGACAATATTTCCTGTCACCCATATCGTAGCGCGCGATGACCGAACCGCTGCGAACTCCCGTCGCGCGTGCGGTGTCGGAGCTTGAATGGTTCGATCGTTTGCGTGCTGGAGATGCGCAGGCGTTCGAGGCATTGTTCCGCGCGTACGTCGAACCGCTCTGTGCGTTCGCCGACTCGTACGTCGATGCGCCGGCAACTGCCGAGGAAATCGTGCAGGACCTCTTCGCGAAATTGTGGGAGCAGCGAGAGCGGGTCGCGCGGCCGCAGAGCGTGCGGGCGTATCTCTACGCCGCTACGCGCAATCGTGCACTCAATGAAATGCGCCGGCGCCGCAACACTCTCGCGTTCGTTCGGCGCGCGCTGCGGCTGGACGCCGCGCGCGATGACCTGCCGCGCCCGGTCACACCAGAAGCCGATCTGCACGCAGGCGAATTTGCCCAAGCCGTAGCACGAGCGGTTGCCGAGCTGCCTCGGCGCTGCCGCGAGACGTTTACCCTGACTCGCGATCAGGGGCTCAGTTACGCCGAGGCAGCGGCGGTGCTGCGGATCTCGCCCAAGACGGTAGAGATCCATGTGGGGCGGGCGCTCGCGCTGCTACGGGAGAAGCTCGCCCCCTGGCTGCGTCCGTGACCACTTAGGGGTTCCCAAGCATTCAAGTGTCGGAAGGGTATGGATCGACTGGCCCCTTCCGACGCCCTGCTCGCCCGCTATCTCGCGGGCGAGTGTTCCGCCGCCGAAAGCCACGATATCGAGCAATGGGCCGAGCTGAGCCCGGCGAATCAAGTCCGGCTCGACCAGCTGCGTGCCGTGTGGACCGCGCGTGTGCCGGACCCGGCAGGTGGACGCAAATGGGATGTGGAAGGCATATGGGCACGCGTGCGTCCCGCGCGTCGCGCGTTCGGAGCCACGCTCGAGGCGACGCCCCACCGCCGTGCCTCCGCGCTGGCGGCAGCCGCGATCTTGGTCGTGCTGCTCGGCGGTGCG
>DASZNX010000478.1:0-3689 GCA_035551075.1 Gemmatimonadales bacterium
GGGTGTGCGCGCTCCACACCCCGGCTATTGCCTCACCGTCACCGGAGGTCAAAATCAGCTGGGATTCGTCGATCAACAGAATCGTCGCGCGCGCGGCCGTTGCCGCTTCACCGGCGGGCTTCAACCAGGATGGTGAATCGGCCGGCAGGTCGCCGATCATTCGCAGAGCGATCCGCGCTCGCTCTGCCGCGCGCCGCCACGCGGGCAGCGTCGGTCGCCACAGCTCGGCGGCCATTACGCCTTCTACCCGTTTCGTCGCCCGTGCGACCAGCTGCATCACCAGGTTGGCGACCGCGCGCAGGCCGGCGACTTCTCGCGTGATCGGTTCGCCCGGCAGCGACAGTTCCTGCAACTCCCTGCCGAGCCGGTCCAGAGCCTCGCCCTGCCGCATCGCGAGCTGAGCCAATAGGCCCTGCGGATCGGTCGGCCGGTAGCGCGCGGGCCGGTGCGGCGGTGGAGTGCGACTGGCAGCCCCTCGGTTTACAAGTCCCTCGAGCGCGCTGTAGGCGTTGGCGCGCGCCAGCCGGGCAGCCCGCGCGACGGCATACCCAGTCGCCGGGCCAAGGCGCAATAAAGTCGTGTACACGAGTGATTCCGTTGGAGTGAAGCCGAAGGGCGTGAGATCGAGCGCCACAGTAGTAGCAAATACTACTTCTAAGTAACGCTGATCGGAATCCCCAGCAGCTTGGCGATCAGAGAAAGGCGGAACGTGACATCAGTTTGACGTTGGGCGGGACTCTTTCCTGGTCCTTCCAACGGGAAATAGTGCGCTACCACGGGATTCTCGGATTTGGGCATGGCTCGAAGGCCGGGGGGCGTCCAGATCCCCTGTTCGGTACACTCGCTGAACAAGCGGGCGAGGACTCGCGCCGCGCTTGGGACCTGACGAACGATGCCGAGTCGAGCCAGCAGCTCCAGCCAATACAAGGCGAACGGGACGTCGTCGACATGCCCCTGGGCATCCGAGTGAAGCGGATCTCCCAGTATCTCGAACATCGGCGGTAGGAGCTTCTTACCGGCCTGGATATAAAACGCGCGCCGTGGCATTGGTATCGAGAAGTAGCTCGCCAGCCGTTCGAGGAAACCCGCCCGCTCCCGCTGCACCGCCGGCAGAAAGGCAAGCATCTCCATCGAGAAGACCGTTGGCGGGTAGGCAAGCGGGTCGAGCACCGTTTTGCCTTGCGCCTTCTTAAATGGCTTCTGAGCTACCTCGCTCCGCAGATACATCGAGATGTCGCTGGCGAAGCGATGGGCAGCACCGCGCAGACGTGGGTCGTCTTGATGCGCGCCGCGGGCAAGAGCGGCGGCCGCAGCCTGCGCGCCCATGCCGCGGGCCCACAATCCAAGACCTGGGTCGATTTTGGCGGCGCGCTGAAATTCTACGAGCAGCGTCGGATCATCATCGCGCGACAGCAGTCGAAAGAGGAACCGATCGGCGAAGCGAAACGGCCGGGCGTCTGCCGGCCATCCCAGCTCGAGCAGTCGGCGGTACTGATAAACGGTCCCCGTCTCTTTCCAACCCATGGCCTTCGAAGGAGCCGGCGCCAACAGATTCCCGCCCCAGAGACCGGTGTCCTTCTGTTTCCGAACGATGGCCAGCGCTTCTTTGTAATGCTGGATCTCTTCGCGTAGGACCGCGAGGCGTTCAAGGTCGCGCGAGGCCTCCGGGACGATTTCCGTGAGAGTCCGAAACTGAATTGGGGGACTGGCTGCCTCGTACAACCACGACAGAGGCACGGTATGCGTGGAGGGAATCTCCAACCGCCGCTCCAATTGTAGGAGGTCGGGACAGCTGGTATCACACGTCAAAAAAGCGGGGGCAAACTATCCGCCCCCCGCCGAATAGGCAATCGCCAACCATTAACCCATTGCTCTAAAAGATGTTCCGATTGTGCCCCGGGACTGCAATTGTCTGCATCGTTACGGCTGCGGTCGCTGAAATTCGGACGACGGGAGCCACTTCGGCATTTCCCGATTGTTGGCGACGGCCTGGGCAGTCCGGACCGTGACCCGTACTTCCTGCGCCATACCGTCGTAACGGAATGTCGGCTGATACTCATCGCTCGGCTGATGGTAGCGTTGCTCGTTGTAAATGTTTTCCTGTTCTTTCCCCCACCCACGCGGGCGACCGACGAAATCGTCGCCGGCATAAATCGACAGCGCTGGCACGCCCGCACGCGCGAATGGAAAATGGTCTGAGCGGAAGAACGTGCCCCGCACGTCCGGCGCCGATTCCACCGACAGCGACTCGGCACGTGCGGCCGCTGTGAAGACCGTTCCCAACGTCGACCGGTCGGCGCCGCGTGCGCCGATGTCGCGCGTGGCCCCGCGCACGTTGGTGACATCGAGATTGAGGACGGCAGCGGTGCGCGCGAGCGGCACCACCGGCTGCTGCACATATGCTTCGCTTCCCAACAAGCCACTCTCTTCGGCGGTCGTCGCCACGAAGACAATCGAGCGCGCGGTGCGCGGGAGTTGCGTGAGCGACTTGGCCGCGCCGAGCATCGCCGCGACGCCCGAGGCATTGTCCTCGGCGCCGTTGTAAATCGAGTCTCCGCGTATCGCGGGGCCGATTCCTTTGTGATCCCAGTGCGCCGTGATCAGCACAGCCTCCGCGGCCAACGCCTTCTCGCGTCCCGGCAGCCGGGCGACAACGTTCTCCGAGCGTACGCGACGTAACGCGCTGCGCACCCGAACCGACACACGAATGCCGGTCGCGACCGGCCGGAAATCGCGCCGCGCGGCCGCTCGACTCAGCGAGTCGAGATTGAGCCCGACCTTCGCGAGTGCATCGCGCGCGCTGCCCTCGGAAACCCACCCTGCGAATGCGATGCTCGGGGAGTGCGGCTGGTCCAGCTTGAATTGCTCCACCGACCACGAGCCGCGAACGACTTCCCACGGGTATGTGGCGCTCTCAGTGGTGTGGATCAGAATCGCTCCCACTGCTCCCTGCCGTGCTGCTTCTTCGAGCTTGTAGGTCCAGCGCCCGTAATAGGTGAGAATCTTTCCGAGGAAGATTGTTGAATCGACGAGACCTGGGTCATTGACGAGCATCAGCAACACCTTGCCATGCAGATCCGCACCTTTGTAATCGTCCCATTGCCATTCGGGCGCGCGGATTCCGTATCCGACGAACACCACGTCCCCATCAGCCGCGATGTCCGCTTCGGGACGCTCCGCCCAGGCGACGAATTGATCGCGGTACGCGAGCGTGTCGGGAGGAGTCCCCGATTTGCCCCAGGCAAGCGTGGGTTGGGGCGTCATCCCCACCAAGGCGACGGGTTGGAAGTAGGATCCGTTAGCTCCCGCGGGCTCGAGTCCGAGTATCTGGAATTGAGCGGCAATGTAGGCCGTGGCGAGCTGCCCGCCGCGTGTTGCCGGGGCGCGACCCTCGAGCAGATCGCTCGCGAGAAAGCGCAGATGAGCGTCCATTGCGGCCGTGTCGACCGGTATCGCGCGAGTCGTAGGGCGCGTCCCCGCCGTTTGCTGGGCGGGTGCGGGCACCACAATGAGCGCCAGTATCACGACAGCATTCCAACATTTGATTGCCATCGCCTGCATTTCTCCGCTCAGGGGTGACATACGACGGTGTCGATAGTGCCGGGGCGGCGGCGACCTGCCTCACTGGTCATAACGAAGGTCGTGTCGTCGAGGAAGGCGATCGCCTCACCGCCGATCTCCATGCCGGA
>DASZNX010000479.1:0-4921 GCA_035551075.1 Gemmatimonadales bacterium
GTCCTCGTCACGCGCTATGTCGGCAAAGGGACGAAGCGCGCCAAACACTCGCCGCGGGCGCGCCGGGGGCGTAGCGAATGAATCCGAACGGGCCATGTGCGAGCACGGGGAGGTCGCCATGAACGGGACCGGGGAAGAGACGATCGTTCCAAACGTGTTGCTGGTCGACGACCGTCCCGAAAACCTCGTCGCGCTCGAGGCGACGTTGAAGCCCCTTGGCGTCCGGCTGGTGAAAGCAGCATCGGGAGAGGAAGCGCTTTCGCATCTGTTGCGCGAGACCTTCGCCGTGATCCTGCTCGACATTCGCATGCCCAGGCTGGATGGTCTGCAGACCGCGGAATTGATCAGGAGTCGCGAGCTGACGCGGCACATTCCCATCATCTTCATGACTGCTTTCGCGCGGGAGACCGCCTCCATGTTCCAGGCTTACGCTCGCGGGGCAGTGGATTACCTGCTCAAACCTCTCGAGCCGGAGATCCTGCGTGCCAAGGTTCGCGTCTTCTGCGATCTCTTCGTCCGCGGCGAGCTCATCCGCCGGCGAGCCGTGCAGGGTCAGCCGAAGGACGTGTTCTTTGCTTCGGTGGTGCACGAGTTGCAGACTCCGCTCGCCGCGGCAAAAGCGCAGGTACAGCTCGCGCTGCACCAACTCGAGCCTCGCAGCGGCGAAAGCAGCACGAGTCACGCGCTACAAGTGATTGCGCACCAGATCGATTCCCTTGCGCGGCTCGTCGGCGATCTCCTCGATGCCAATCATCTGGACCTCGGCGTCTTCGAGGTCCATCCGTTCTGGTTCGATCTTCCGGGTCTGCTCGACGAGGTGCGCACGAGCCTTCAGGCGCTCAGCGACAAGCATCCCATCCACGTCCGCTCGCCGGAGCATCTGGCGGTGCTCGCCGACCGCGGCCGAATCGGCCAGGTTCTCTCGAACCTCCTTTCCAATGCCATTCGCTATTCGCCGGATGGCGGCGACATCGACGTCCTCGCTGAGCAAGAGCGCGAATCGGTGCACGTGGCCGTGCAAGACCATGGCCTCGGCGTTCCGAACGAGCACCAGAACATCATCTTCGAGCGCTTTTCCCGCGCCCACCGCGCATCGGGTGGCCTCGGCCTCGGCTTGATGATCGCCAAGGGGATCGTCCAGCGGCACGGGGGAAGGATCTGGGTGGAATCCGACGGCGTTCCGTCCCACGGGAGCACGTTCCACGTCACGCTTCCGTTACCTGCAACACGCGGATAACACGCCAACTGTCACGCTCGCGGTGCTGGCGCCTAGTCGACGAGCGAACGCTACCCAAGGAGCGCGACATGGAACGCCTTGCGAAGGCGCTGGCAATCACCGTTGCTGTGGTCCCGCTGGCGCGGGCCGACGTGACGAGTCCGATCGCATGCAATCTCTCCGTGTTCACGAAGGCGGAGCGCGCCAGGCACCTCGAGTTGATCGCGATGTTGAAGGCCAACGTCGCCGAGATGCGCGAGTCCGCTGACGGTTATTCATTCCGTTACGCCGCCGATCTCGTCCGTCCGCTCGCCGAGTGGACGACGCTGGAGACGAAGTGCTGTCCGTTCATCGATTTCCAGATCGAGCTCGAGCCTCAACCAGGAGGATCGGCCTGGCTTCGACTGCGCGGAGAACCGCGTGTGAAGGAATTCATCAGCGCCGAGTTCGAGCCGCTCCTCGTCAGTGCGCGGACAAAGGTTGCGCCGCAGTGACCGCCTCGATCCGAGCCACCGCGGCCGTGCTCGTCCTCTCTGCTGCCCTTCGGGCGTCACCGTCCTCGGCGACCAACGCTCGCGACGCCTCCCCTGCGATTCAGTGGCTGCATGACGAGACGGTCGCGCGTGCCCAATCGCGCGCGATGCGCAAGCCACTGCTGATCGATTTCCGCGCTGACTGGTGTGCCGCCTGCACGATGCTGGATCGGCTGACGTGGGCAGATCCCGCGGTGCGCGCCGTGGTCGCCACGCGCTACGTGCCACTCCAGCTCGACCTCACTGCCGAAGACGATGCGGCGGCAGAAGTGATGAAGCGATACGCGGTGAGCTCGCTCCCTACCGTTCTCGCGGATCGCCAGCGCATCACCGGGTTCATTCCGGCAAACGAAATGTTGAGCGTTCTCAAAGGCGCATCGACGCAACGTTGACCCGCAAGCGTCGGAAGCTGAACCCGCCTACTGCAGGGATGACAACAGTGGCCGCCCACCATCGTTCGCCGGTCCGATCGGACGGGCTACGTTGCACCGCAAACTTCGGCACGCGCGAAAGGCGGGACGCGAATGCTTCGCATATCGATTGCAGTTTGCGTTTCTCTCCTCATGGCAGCTTGTGGGAGCGGTGGAGGGTCGCCGCAAGGGGAAGTCACGCTGAGCGGTCAGCTGCTCAGCTCCGCGTCCTCGCAGCAAGCCGATCCTCTTCTCCTCGCGATGGGCTGGTATCCCATGTTCGCCGGAATGGCGCCTGGATCGCCGGTCGGCGCGGTCATCACCCAGGCGAACATCGAGTACCACGGGAGCTTTCCGGTCGACTTCAACTTCAAGTTGACCGGAACTCCGCCCGCAGCGGCGCTTTTCGATCTCTCGCAGACTGGCGGGACAGGGCATCTTGCCTACGGCGTGCTCATCGCGTTCCGCGACATGAACAAAAACGGCGTCTTCGATGCGAACTCCGCCGGGCAAGCGGACGCGGACGTCATCGTGGGAATCTCGGTTCCGGATCCTTCGCGGCCACCGCCCGAGCACAGCTATTTCGTCGTCTATCTCGACGGGAAGCCGGCAGCGAACGATTACTACTCGGCATTCCCGCTCCAGCAGGGATACAACCTGATGGAGATTCACTACGACTTCGGCATCGACCCGGTGCCGCTGAAGACCCGCGTCACCATTCCCATTACCAACAGCCCGGCCTTGAACCTCTACGCGTGCCAGGAGGCATTTCAAAGCCTCGATTACTTCAAGCGTTCTTGCGGAATCGATCCGTACGGCGGTACGTGGCAGGCGCAGGGCGCCCTCTTCAGCACGCCAAGCGGTACGCAGGCGTATTTTTTCGTCAATGACGCTGACGGGAACGTCGCGAATGCGTCGATTACGCTCGACGGAGCGCCATTCGCCTACGATTCCGTCTCGCACTCCTACGACTTCGCGACCGCGCAGCTACTGGGGACGCATACGGTCGCATTCACCGTGCCTGGCCGCGCGTCCGAGACGATGTCGCTGACGCTGCCCGAACCCGTCACCGTGTCGTCGCCATCGCCGAACCAATCCTTCTCATCCGGATCGAAGGTGCCGCTCTCGTGGGCTCCCGCAGCCGGGACTGCTTATTACGACGTTTACTTCCTCGCCGACGACGGAAGTGGGAACTGGCTCTACCACACCATCACGAATGACACCTCCGCGACGACACCTTCCATCAGCTACGTCGGGCCGGCACACATGAGCGTGAAGGCCCTCGGACCTCTCGCGGTCGGCTCGCAGGGCTCGTTCATGACGCCGATGTCGCAGACCACCGTCAGGGTAACCTTCACACGCTGAATCCGGTCCAACTCCCCGGGGCACTGCGTCATCGAGGCACGTCGATGGGCTAAAGTGGGCCCCGGATCGGGTGTTACACTCCGCCAGGTGGAAGTGGGGTTCATCGCCGAGCTGACGCGGCGGCGGGTGTTCCGCACCCTGATCGCGTACGCCATCGCTGCGTTCGCGGTGCTGCAGGTCATCGAACCGATCATGCACGGTCTCCACTGGCCGGACGCCGTGCTCTCGTATGTCGTGGTCGCGCTCGCCTTGGGATTTCCGGTCGTCGTCGCTCTGGCCTGGGCATTCGACATCAATGCCGGTCGCATCGAGCGAACGCCGCCGAATGCTGCGGGGCACGGTCTCAAGGGCGTCGGGCTCGCGCTGGCGCTGCTCGGCATCGGCGTCGTCGCGGCAGCTCCGGTCGTCTACTTCTTCATCGTGCGCAAGGAGGCACCTGCTCGCGAAGGCACCTCGATCGCGGTGTTGCCGTTCGCCAATCTGAGCAAGGACAAGGACAGCGAGTACTTCTCCGACGGCATCACAGAGGATCTGATCAACGACCTCGCGAACATCGAAGGCCTGCGCGTCGTCGCGCGCACATCGGTGTTTGCGCTCAAAGGAAAGCCGCTCGGGGTTCAAGACATAGCGAATCAGCTGAACGTGAACACGCTCCTCGAGGGCAGCGTCCGGCGCGAGGGATCGGCACTGCGAGTGACGGCGCAGCTGATCGACGCGAAGGACGGGTTCCACCTCTGGTCCAAGAGTTACGACCGCGAGCTCAACAGCATCTTCCTGGTGGAAGAGGAGATCGCCCGCTCGATTGCCGAGGCGCTCCGGCGCAAGCTGGTCGGGCTGAAGCCGTCGACGGCAAGCGTCGAGGCGCACGACCTGTACTTGAAAGGGCTCTTCTTCGCCAACAAGCGAAACATGGAGGCTCTCTCGAAGGCTTCGGGCTTGTTCGAGCAAGCCATCGCCGTCGATCCGCATTACGCGCTCGCGTTCGCCGGGCTCGCGCACGTTCTGGCTCTGCGCATGGAATACGGCAACCAGGCCGCAGCAGAGCTCCTCCCTCAGGCGAAGGCTGCGGCACGGCGGGCGCTCGAATTGGATCCGGGTCTCGCGGAAGCGCACGCTTCGCTCGGCCTCATCGCCATGCAGGAGCTCGATTGGCCGACGGCGCTGAACGAGCACCGCACGGCCGTCGAGCTGAAGCCTGACTATGCCTTGGCAAGGATGTGGTACTCGGTGACGCTCGTCACGATCGGCCGGTTGCCGGAAGCCCGAACGGAACTGGAGATGGCCCATCGTCTCGATCCGACTTCGTCGATCATCAACGCGAACCTGGGCAACGCTTGCGTGGCGGCGCGTGACTACCAGGGAGCAGCGGAGCAATTCAGAAAGACGCTGGAGATGGA
>DASZNX010000480.1:0-8019 GCA_035551075.1 Gemmatimonadales bacterium
TCGAGGGCCGTGACGGCGCCGGCAAGGGCGGTACCATCAAAGCCATCACCGAACGAGTCAGCCCGCGCGTCTTCCGGGTCGTGGCCCTACCGGCGCCCACCGAGCGCGAGAAGACGCAGATGTATCTCCAGCGCTACGTCCCGTTTCTGCCGGCGGCCGGGGAGGTCGTCATCTTCGACCGGAGCTGGTACAACCGCGCCGGTGTCGAGCGCGTGATGGGTTTTTGTAGCGAGGACGAGGCCGAGCGGTTCCTGAAGCTGGTCCCGCTGATGGAGAAGACCATCGTCGATTCCGGAGTCATTCTACTCAAGTACTGGCTCGAGGTCACCCCCGAGGAGCAGACGCGCCGGCTCGAGTCGCGGATAGAGGATGGGCGAAAGCTCTGGAAGCTCTCGCCGATGGATCTGGAATCTTACGGCCGGTGGTACGACTACTCGAAGGCGCGGGATGACATGTTTCTCGCGAGCGATACGTCGCACGCCCCCTGGTACGTGGCGCGATCCGACGACAAACGACGCGCGCGGCTTAACATCATCGCGCACCTGCTCGACCACATTCCCTACAAGAACGCACCGCGGGAAAAAGTGAAGCTTCCAAAGCGGCAGAAAGCGCACGGGTACAAAGACCCGGACTATCCCTACAAGTACGTGAAAGAACGGTACTGACGGTCGACCCCTCAAACACGGTTAGTGCCGCGCGCGCCCCACGACAATGGTGACGTTGTCGGTGCCGCCGCGCTCGAGCGCCAGGCGCAACAGATCATGGCAGGCCTGCGCTGCCGATTCGCAGGCGCCGAGGCACGCCGCGAGCTCCGAGTCGGACACGTGTTTGGTGAGTCCGTCCGAACATAGTAACACGACCGCATCCCGCAGCTGATTCACGGCCGTGACGACAGGCGCCGGGGTGCGCCCGCCGATTGCACTCGCCAGCACATTCTGATACGGCGAGCGCGCGGCCTGCTCGGGCGTCAAGGCACCGCTGTCGATGAAATCCTGCGCGACCGTTTGATCGCGCGTGAGCCGCCGCAGCACGCCGTCGCCGTATACATAGCAACGGCTATCGCCGACCTGCAGCACGTAGACACGCGGCCAGATCCCGATCGCGAGCGTCAACGTCGTCGCGGGCCCGTGCCCCTCGCCATCGCCGCCGAGCGCGCGCACAGCCTTGTGCGCTTCGAGCGCCGCCCCGCGCAGCGCCTCGACAAATGCCGGCTCGTGCGCGGGATCGGCGATCGAGAAGCAGCGTAAGGTGGATTGGACGTACTGGGCGATCGTCTCGACGGCACGCCGGCTTGCGGCGGCGCCATCCACGGAGCCACCGACGCCGTCCGCGACAACGGCGAACGTGGCGAACCGCTCGCCGCGGAGGGGCAGCTCCTCCGCCAGCGGCAGGCTCGTGCCATGCACGCGCAACTGGCGATGCAGCGTGCCGATGAGAAAGTGGTCCTGGTTCTCCGAGCGCACCAAGCCCTGATCCGTCAATCCGAAGAGATCGAGATCTTCATCGCGTGGCTTGAGGTCGGCAGCGAGCGCTGCCGTCACGGTGCGGGAGGCGTTCACTACTGGGCGCGCGCGATCGGGGTTACGTCATTATCCAAGCCGTTGAGCGTGCGGACGACGCGGAACAGGTCGCCCACGTCGTAGAAGTCGACCGCCAGGATGTTCGGCAGGTGGCCGCGCTGCTGGCGGCATTGGCGCGCGCGCGCGAGCAGCGCGTCATAGGAATTCACAATCGCGGCGTTCGAGGGTCGCGGCGCCGGCGTCGTTTCGATCCAGTTATTGATTTGAAAGAGCGGCGCGGCCGCCGGCCCGCGATTCGGCTTACAGGAAAAATCCGCGGGTTTGTGGAACGAGTACGGCGTCTCCTGCATCGACTCCCAGGCCGGGTAGAGCCACGGGACACCCGGCTTGCCGGACTCGGTGAACACCATGAGCCGCTGACCCCAGTCGATCAGCTCACGCAAGGTGGGCAGCGGTGGCGTGATCGGCCCCGTGTAAATGAGCGGCAGCAGCCCTGCCTGCTCGAACGCGCGCGCGAGATCGACCGGCGCCACATAGTCCTCGACCGAGATGACCACCACCTCACCCGGGTTCGCAACCAGGAAATCACGCACGCCCTCGAGCGCGGGTACGACCGGATAGGCACCCAGCTCGCAGAATCCGTGACAGAAATAGAGCCCGGAAGGCCCTGTTTCGTGTCCCAGGAAGCGATTGCGGATACGGACGGCCGCCTGGGTCGCTTCGGGACCGAGCGGCCCCTCGATCTTCTCGAGCGAGCTGCCTTCGCGGTTGAAATCGGTGATGATGTGCTCTTCCGCCGGGACGCCGTAGTGCACGTCGATGAGCAGGGCGCGCACGCCGTCCTGAAGCTGTCGTGGAAACGCGTGGTTGTGGTGAGGGAACAACCAGCCTGGAATCTCGGCGTTCGACATCGCGTTATGCGCGCCCGGGAACACGACCTGGTCGACGCGGCGGTCGCAGAGTTTCGGCGAGCCGTTGCAGGCGGTCACGACTCCCGCCGCTTCCGCAACCTCGGGTGGTCCCCGGAACACGAGAAGCGCCGCGCCGCCAAGTCCCACGACGAGCACGAGTCCGGCGAACGCGACGATTCGCCACGCCCGGGCTTCACTGCGCGCGGTGGGCATCGCCGCCGCGCCGCGGGCGCCCGCGAGCACCAGGCGGAAGACTTCCCGCAGACCAAGGTAGACGAGCACGAGGCCCACGATCGCAACGAGAGCCGTCGCCGCGCTGCCCGGAGCGGCGGCCGCGTACGCACCGGCTGCGAGCAGCAGAATAGCACGCGCGACATGCGCCGGCGGCTTGAGCGGGGCCGTGAGCCACCGCCAGAGGGCCTTCGCTCGCGCGAGCGGATCCACGGCTTCGAGCATGGTCGAGCCGGCTGCCGCGAAGACGACGCCGGCCGAGCCCGCAATGATCGCGAGTGGTTTGACCGGTCCGAAATACGCGACCCACAGCCCGTGGATGACCCCGCGCAGTGTTGCGTCCCTCGTGAGTGCGGCCGCGACGATGCGTCCCGCCGGCAGCACCGCGATGAGTGCTAGCGCGACGACGAACAGTGCCGCCCCTGCGCGCACTAGCGCGTTCTGACGGTCTGGGGCGACCCAGATCGAGGCAACGAGAGCGGCAACGCCAAGGATCAGCACCGCCCAGGCAATCCAGAGGACGCGACCGATCAGCGCCCACGCATTGATGAAGCGTGTGAACGCGCGCTCAGCCCGCGGTGACGCGAGGTTCGCCTCAATGCCCGGAGGGATTTTGGCGGCGAGCTCGGGATTGATGTTGGCGAGCGCGCCGCGAACCAGGACGGATACATCGGGCAACGACAGCACGACGTTCTTCCCGATGGACTCGAACAGTGAACGGTGCGCGGCCCGCGCCGACGTGCGGACGACGGCGCGGAACGGTGCGGATGAGACCACCCCCGCCACGGCCGGCTCCATGAGCGATCGAACGCTCACCAGGTTGGGGCGCTGGGCTATGATCGCATCAGTGATTCGGGCAGCCACGTACCCCGCGACGCGCGGGTCCGACAGAGTCGCTGCTACACGACGAGCGAACGGGTCGGGCCGGATAATGCCCCGCGCGGCGCCCCCGACGACGAGCGCTGTCCAGACGAGCACGGCACCGAGGATGATGAGGAGCGTCGACTTGCGGGCCGACCGAGCGGGCATAATTCAATGATTGTCCCGTGCTACCGGCTCGGTTACTGCCCCAAGGGTCAATACCCGTCCTTCGGAGCACTCGTAGGCTCGAACCGTGCTCCTGCTCGCGTACGCGGCGATCGCCGCGCAGGCCGTCGCCGTGCCGCCGAGCCTCATCATCCCGAACTACGATCGCTTGCCGGTCGGCCAACGCGAGGGAATCGAGGCGGGCGCTTTTCTCGCTCGCACGAACGACGCGGGAGCGAACTGGTACAACCCCGCCGGCCTCGGAAACAGTGTCGAGACCTCCTTGAATGCGGGCGCCAACGCGTACGAGTGGACCAAGATGGGCCTCGAAGGTTTTGGCACGACGCAGGGGCGGTCGCGCATCAACACCATCGGCACGCTGCTCAGCGTCGCGATCGGTAAGGGCACGATCAAGTCCGACCAGTGGCGGCTGGGATTCTCACTGGCCCGGCCGCTGGTGTGGCAGCCCAGCAGCATCGATTTCGCCTTCACACCGGCGGCCAACCAGGTGGTCGCCTATGCGTCTACGGTCGATTTCAACGTCATGATCCCCGGTGTCGCGATTGCGTATGCTCCGGGCGGTGTCAGCACCGGTCGACTACGCATCGGCGCCGGCCTGGGGATGGCTATCACGTCGCTCACGCAGAATCAGTCGCTCTCGTCGCGCGTAACGACGACCACCAGCTCGTCGCTCACCGAGCAGAATTTTTCCGCGGAGGGATCGACCTGGCAGCTACAGCCGTCCGCCGGTGTGCAGTGGGATGCGACATCTCAGGTCATTTTTGGGGGCCGCGTGGTCGCGCCAGGAATCCGTGTCATGGGAAGTAGCCTGTTGACGCTCCAGACGTCGCAGTTCACGTCCCCCACGTCCACCGATCTCGTGTTCCGCGATGAAGAAGCCACGTTTGACTACAAACGCCCACTCGAGGCGTCCGGCGGTGTCGCCTATCATGCCACTAGCATCGAGCTGGAGCTCGACGTCCATTACTACGGCGCGCTCGATTCCTATGAGCTCTATGCCAGCGATGTCCCGGGGACACTCACCACGGTCGACGCCAGCGGCACTCCCACGGTTACCAAACCGGCATTCACGCCGACAGCCAATAGCGCACGTGCGGTGACCAACGTCGCCGTCGGCGGCAGTTACCGGCTGTCGACGTCGCTCCGGTTTCACGCGGGCTTTGCGAGCGACGTGTCGCCCGTAGACGATCAAGACCTGTCGATCTTTCGCAAGGTGGATCTAGCGCGTTTTACCACGGGGCTCTCTCTTACCGGGCAGAGACTCTCCGGGTCCCTCGGCATCGGCTACTCGTCGGGCAGCGGCACGCGCGATGCGATCGGGTCTACGACAGGGGAGACGCGGTTCACGGTGAAGACGGTCAACGTGCTGTTCGGGCTCTCGTTTGCGTTCGGCCGGTGATGCAGATTGTCCGAAAGGCCACTACTGGGGCCTGCCGCAAGGGGAGAGGTAGGTAGTATGAGGAAGGCGGCAGGTCCCTTTCTATTTGCGCTCGCGCTCGTTGCAGCTGCCTGCGAAGGGCGTGCGAATCCCCTCATCGGGGTCAACACCGACTCCACGGTGTCCGGCGGCACGATTCTCTCGTCGGCCACCGTGCGCATCGTCGACAACGCGTATCAGCCGAATGTCGTCAACATCCAGCGTGGCGGCGTAGTGATCTGGGTCTGGGATAGCAGCGCCACCCTCCACAACGTCACGTTCTCGGACCCCCTGCTCGCGCCGCAGAACAGCCAGACGGTCAGCCGCGGCACGCACACGGTGACGTTCTCGGTTCCCGGAACGTTCGATTATCACTGCACCATCCACTCGGAAATGACGGGAAGCGTGGTGGTGCACTAGCTCGAACGCTTCCCCAAAGTCTCATGGCTGGAGCACGCCGGCGCTGAGAAGGTTGCTCACAGTGCAACATTGACTATCACAGGAGGAAGATCACCGTGATCCGACAACTTACCGCGCTCACCGCCGTGCTCCTCGTCGCCTGCGGCGGGCCGGACATCACCGTCAGACGCGATTCCAGCATTCCCATCCCGAAACCGGCAACGTGGGCCTGGGGCGTGCGCGACACGGTCAGCCACTACGAGCTCGATCCCGTCGCCCAGAACGGCATGCTCCATTCCAAAGTCCGGCAGTCGATCGAGAGCTCGTTAGCATCGAAGGGATGGAAGCAGGTCGACGATCCGTCACAGGCCCAGCTCATCGTGACGTATCACGTCGGGATCAAACGGACGACCGAGCTGCAGGGCACGACGTCGACAATGGGCGGCGGCTGGTGGGGGGGATACGGCTGGGGCGTCTATGGAGCTCCGACGTATTCGTCGACGAACATCAGGCCCGTTGACTATACGACCGGTGGCCTCCTGGTCCTCATGCGCGACCAAAAATCCGGCAACGTAGCGTGGGAGGGCTTGTACAAGAAGGAAGTCACGAATACGGAACGCATCCGGTTGGAGAACGTGCCCAAAGCAGTCGACGAGCTGCTGGCCGACCTCAAGTAAGAGATCTGAGTCTGTCTCGGTCCTACCGGCTCTTCATAGCCGGTAGGACCGTTCTCTTGCGCGCTAGATCAGAACGTCCAGCCAACTGTGACCGTCAAGCCGTAGTCGTTCTTCGACGCATTCGCCGAGGGAGGCCGGCTGTCGAAATTATCGAACAGCGTGAACCCCACGTTGAAGTCCTTGATCACCTCGTGGGAAATGCTGGCCTCCAGCTCGCTGCGGATGCGGCCGAAATCGGTCAGGCTCGGGTAGAGTGTCAGCGTCGACTCGAGCGTGGTTTTCGGCGAGTCGCGCCGGAAGTAGTCCGCCTGGCCACTGAGCAGCAGCTCGAGATTGGACGTCGCCGAGCTCCCGTAAAAACGCTCGTTGGTATAAGCGAGACCGCTCAGGATGAGGATCTCGGAACGATTCGTTTGAACCAGGAAGCGGCCACCGCCACCGCCGACCAGGCCGCGCAGCGCGAGATCGAGCTCTTCGTTCTGCTGGAGCTGCCCAGCGGCGGTGAGGAGCCAGCGGTTCTTCAGCATGCGCAATTGGCTCAGCGTGAGGGAATTGCGGCTCGTCGCGGCGCCCTCCTGCGCCTGGAAGTAGACGTTCGACTGCAATCTGGTCAGGCGCACCTGCGTTCGATGCTCCGCTTCGAAATCGACGCTGATGTCACGCAGCTTGTTGGCGCGCTGGAAACTCGCGCCCAGGTTGAGGTGGCCGTCGACGCGCTCGAGAAAACTGCGGCCGATCGGGTAGATCCGGACCACGCTGACGATGTCGAGCGTGTCGATGAACGAGCTCACGGCGACCACCATGCGCCCGTCCTCGAGCGAGGGCTGCAGGCTGCCGTAGTAGCGCCGCCCGCGGTCGTCCTCCACCTCGAAATACCGCGGGCTCACGATGCGATAGATCTTGTCCCACTTGATCGTCAGCGTGCCCACATCGTCAGTCTTGTAGGTCAACGCCCCGCGATCGAGCGCCTTGATCTCGCCCACGATGCGATCGCCATTACGGATCACGACCGTATCGACTTTTTGCGCGCACAATGGACTCGCGGCGGCGCACGCCACGAGACCAAACCTGGCGATTAGTTGGTGTCCGCCCAGCGCGGAATGGCCGTCGCAATCAAGCGACGGGCTTGTGGAAGGGTTAAGCTGGCGATGACGACAGAGATCGGTCGCATGTGGGCAGAAGCATGGGAGTGCATGCGATTTCGCTGATATGCGACTTTCGTCCCACGCCGCGGCACGTGTCGCATTGACCCAAGGTGCAATGCCAACCGGTTCGCCCGGCGGCAAGAGTCATACGACAGATCGTCGACGTCCGTGCGCTGGTCGGATCCGGCACGGCGCAGCCGTTTGCGGCGGCGCGCGCGACGTCGGCGACACAAGAAAAAAGTTGTGGAGGCTGTCGAGGTTGGGAAAGTCCTGGTACAGTCACGGTGTGCGGACGGTGAAGGATTGCGGTCGATCGTGACGGGAAAGGTCACCGCGCCGAAGGCGGCGCTCGCCGCCTGCAGGTTCACCGTCCGCCACCTCGCCATTCGATAGGAGGAAGAGCAATGCGCATCATCGGTCTCGGCGCGATTGGAGTGTTGTTCGTCGTTCCGGCGTTGGCGGCTCAGGCGCCGCCGGCTCCCCCGGCGGCACAGCCCGCGGCGGCGGGCGCGGCATGTCCGCCCGGGTACTCATGCCAAACGCTTCCGTCCCGCGCGCAGCAAATGGGACTGTACGTGTTCCCCAGCGCCGGTCAGGAAAAGGGCGTGCAGCTCAGCGATGAGCAGCAATGCTACGATTGGGCGCAGCAGCAGAGCGGCATCGATCCCACCA
>DASZNX010000481.1:0-1920 GCA_035551075.1 Gemmatimonadales bacterium
GATGCGCGAGCGGCCTTCGATCGCTTCATGCGGATGGTGGAAGTCACCGCGCCCTACCAGGCTTCGCTCGAGCAAATCGATTGGACCGAAGGGCCGCTGCCCGGTCGCCCGGTGTTGACGTTCAACCCGGCCTCGCTCATCACGATGCGCGGCATCGCTCCGGCCTCCAATGCCGGCGTGCACTTCACGGATGTGACCAGCGAGAGTGGATTCCCGGACCTTCGCACACCCGTGACGGCGCTCGCTCTGGGCGACTTCGATGCCGACGGCCAGGACAATCTGCTCGTCGGCAATTCGCACGCCCGCATCTACACCGTGCAACGCGGCTTCGTGGCCGATGTGAGCGACAAGCTGTCATTGCCGCTGCCCGCTGGAGCGATGGCCGCGACGTTTGCGGATTACGATAACGACGGCTGGCTGGACCTCTTCGCGATCGGCGCCGACGGCCACGGCTATCTCCTCCACAACCGCGACGGCAAGCGGTTCGAGGACGTGACGGAGACCGCGGGTCTGCGCGCCGTGGGCGGTGTACGGCACGCGTTCTTCGTGGATGTCGACCACGACGGCGATCTCGATCTGCTACTTGTGGGCAAGGATTCGCTCGCCATATATCGGAACAATCTCGACGGAACGTTCACGCCGTTTCCCAATGCCGACGGGATTGGGCGCGGCGGCAGCGATGTCGCGTTCGGGGACTTCGACGACGATGGCCGAACCGACGTCGTCGTTGCGAGCGAGAAAGCCGGCGATGCCCTCTTTCGCAATGATGCCATCAAAGGCTTGGTGGACGCCGGGATCGCGTTCGGGTCCCGGTCCAGTGCGGTCGCCGTCGGGGACTACGATAACGATGGGGCGCTGGATGTTTTTCTGACTGGAGCCGCAGGTGGGGTTGTATGGCATAACAATCCCGCGAATCACCAATTCACTCCCGCACAACGCTTACGCGGCGGCACCGTAGCCGCCGTTCTGGACTACGACAACGATGGCTGGCTCGATCTGGTCGTTGCGGGTCCTGTGGGAGCCTCGCTGTTTCACAACGACGGCAAAGGACATCTCGACGATTCGAGCCGAATCCTGCCGGCAACACTGCAGCGCGATTCGATTCGTTCCTTGCTGGTCGCGGATCTCGATGGCGATGGCGATCCCGACATCCTCTTCGGCACCTCTACGGGCGTCCGGCTGCTGCGGAACGACGGCGGGAACGCGCATCTGGGCATGCGCGTCCAGCTCGTCGCGCTCGGCGCCGGTAGCGGGAAGAACAACTCGTTCGGTATCGGATCGACGCTCGCAGTCCGCGCCGGCGAGCTCTACCAGACGCGCGTCGTGACCTCACCGGTCACGCTGTTCGGACTCGGCAGCCACTTCAAAGCGGATGTCCTGCGGGTGCAGTGGACCAACGGCGTGCCACAGACCATCTACTTCCCGGGCACCGACCAGGACGTGCTCGAGGCGCAACAGCTCAAAGGCTCATGCGCATTTCTCTATACATGGAATGGCCGGCGGTTCGAGTTCGTGACCGATCTGATGTGGCGCAGCGCTCTCGGCATGCCACTCGGCATCATGGGCGGCAATGCCGCTTACGCGCCCGCCGGAGCGTCGCGGGAGTACATCCGGATTCCCGGTGAGGATCTCAAGCCGCGGAACGGACGCTACGTTCTGCAAGTCACTGAAGAGCTGTGGGAAACGGCCTATGTCGATCAGCTGCGATTGATCGCGGTCGATCATCCCGATTCTGTGGACGTATTCGTCGACGAGCGATTCCCTCCGAAAGCAAACGGCCTTCGTTTGTACGAGACGATTCATTCCAGGCCGCCGCTCTCCGCGTTCGATAACGACGGCCGGAATGTGCTCGCTGACTTGCGTGAGCACGATTATCGCTACGTCTCGAACCTCGTGCCCGCGGATTACCAGGGACTCACC
>DASZNX010000482.1:0-6118 GCA_035551075.1 Gemmatimonadales bacterium
CCTCGACCAAGATGCCTGTAAAACCGGCGGCGCGGCACGAGGCGAGCAGTCCTCCATCCTCGGGCCGAATGGCGGAAAGCGCGTACATGGGGATGCGCGGGAAACGAGCGGGGAGGTTTAGCCCGTCGCCGTCACAGTACCGGATGTCGAGCACGACGGCGTCGACGAGCCGCTGTTCGAGTAACCGCTCAACTTCCTGAATACTGCGGCAGAGGCGCACGCTGCCGGCGCCGCGCGGATAGCCGCGCTTGATGGCGCGCCGCGCTTCGCGACGTGGATGAAATACCGGCACCACGGGATAGGCAGTGGGCGTGATCGCCCCATTTCCGCCGTTCGCGCCTTTCACGTCTGCACCAACGCGTGCTGCATCTCGCCCGCCTGTAACAGCACGTCACGCGCGTTGTCGTAACTCACGGCTTGTTGCGCGTCCTCCAGCGGGTGCCAGACACATGCGGTGATGCCTTCTGCCGCTTCGGGCACGGGTTCGCCCTGGCGGGATTCGAACAGGAAGAAGTGGCAGTACTTGTGGATCGTCTTGCCGCGGAACCGGAAATACCAGTCGATCACCTTGATGGGCCCGTGCAGAATCAGTTCCTGGAGGCCGGTCTCTTCGGCCACCTCGCGTCGAGCGGCTTCCGCCGGAGGCTCTCCCGACTCGAGATGCCCCTTCGGAAAACCCCAGTTCTTGTAGGAGTCGCGAATAAGAAGAAAGCGAACCTGGCCGTCGGGTCCGCGCCGAAAGACGACGCCGCCGGCGCTGGTCTCCCGCTGGGCGCGTGGCTGGGATTTGCGACCCTTCTTGCGGCGGCGGCTCATTGGAATGCTAGAAGACAGAAAAGGTGAAGTACTTCCTTGGATTCGCCTGAATGTCGGAGAGCAGCTGCCGCAGCTGAATCATCGTGAGCGTCGTTTCGCGGTACAGCGAGGAATCGGCAACGAGCAATCCCAGCGTGCCACTGCGGTTCGAGATGCGGGAGAGAATCGTATCGGCATTCTGGAGCACGCGCACGAGGCTCTCTTGATTGCGATTGGCCGCGGCCATCAACTGACGCAAATCTTGTGACGCGCTGCGCAAGTCGGTAGACGTCGCCGCCGTGTTGTTCAGAATCGTATCGAGCTGGCCCCGATTCGTCGCGGTGTCCACGCGACCGAGTGTGGCGCGCAGGTGCGTTGCAGCTCGCGACACCGCTTCCGATCCCGACTGCAAATTGGATCCGACGTTGCCGATGACATCGGCCTGCTCATTGGTGACGCGAACGAGGCGGTCCGCGACCTGCCCGAAATCGTGGATCGACCGGCGCAAGTCCATCACGGCCTGGGAATCGAACGCGGTCTGCACGCGGGACGCGACGGTGCCGATGTCGGTCGCGATGCGGCTCGCCTGGGCGGTGAGCTGTCCAATGTCGGGCAGCGTCGCCCCGGGCCATTTTCCGCCGCCCGCGGCCTCCGCTTCCGCCAGCGCCTGCCGGATATTCGGATCCGCGGGTGGCGGATCGCTGGCAATCAACGTGGCGGCCCACTCGCCGAACAGTGACGCCGAGGCCGCGATCACGGCGGGTTTGGCCGGCAAGCCCACGCCGGAATAGATCTTGAGGTCCGCCTCGACCCAATTGCCTGGCGCCAGCCGAATGGCTTCGACTCGACCGACACGTACCCCGCGCAGGACCACGGGACTGCCCACGCCCAGCCCACCGACAGTCCGGAAACGCGACGTGTAGACCGCTTCGGTGCGGCCGAGGTGGGCACCGGACAGCCAGAGCGCCCCGCCCACGACCAGTGCGAGCGCGGCAATCACCACGATGCCGACGACGAACTCGTTTTCGCGTTTCACTCGGCTCGTCCTTCGATAAACTGCCGCACGATCGGGTCGTCCGTATGTTGAATCTCCTCGACCGTGCTCACCTGCCGGACCTTTCCTTCATAGAGCATGGCGATCCGGTCGCCCACGGTGTAGGCGCTCCGCATGTCGTGCGTAACCACGATTCCGGTCACGCCAAGATGCTCACGCGTGCGCACCATCAACCGGTCGATCACGGCGGACGTGACGGGGTCGAGACCCGTCGTCGGCTCGTCATAGAGGATGTAGCGGGGGCGCAAGGCGATCGCCCGCGCGATGCCGACGCGCTTGCGCATCCCACCTGACAGCTCGGCGGGGAGACGCTCCTCGGTCCCCGATAAGTCCACGACTGCCAGTGCTTCGCGCACGCGCTCCGAGATCTCGTCATCCTCCAGGGCGCGCCGGCGCAGTCCCAGCGCGACATTGTCGCCCACCGTCAAGGAATCGAACAGCGCGGCGAACTGAAAGACGTAGCCGATGTTCTGCCGCACCTCGGTCAGCCCGTCGCGGTCCAGGGTGCTGATGGCCTGGCCGTCAACGATGACCTCGCCGGCATCGGGGTGCAACAGCCCGACGATATGCTTCAGCGCCACGCTCTTGCCGCTACCCGAGTAGCCGATGATGACCATCGTTTCCCCGTCCCGGACCTTGAGCGAGAACCCCTGGAGCACACGCTTCGCGTCGAATGCCTTATAGAGGTCCTGAAATTCGATCACAACAACACCACGGCCCAGAACGCATCGAGCACGAGAATGAGAATTGCGGAGTAGACGACGGTTTGCGTCGTGCTGCGGCCCACGCCCTCGGCGCCACCACGTGTCGACAAACCGACGACGCAGCCAACGAGCGCAATGGTGAATCCGAAGCTCGCGCTCTTGAGCAGGCCAAACCAGACGTCTTTGAATACGTAGAACAGCTTCAGCCCCTTGACGAAATCGGGCGTCGACAGGTCGAGCAGCACGAGGCTCGTGAGCCAGCCGGTGATGATGCCGACCGCGATCGCGAACGCCACGATGACGGGAAACATCAGCGTGGCGGCTACGACGCGCGGGACGACGAGATAGCTCTGCGGATCGTACGCGAGGGTTTCGAGTGCATCGACTTGTTCGGTCACCTTCATCGTGCCGAGCTCGGCGGCCATGCTCGCGCCCACGCGGCCGGCGAGCGCCAGGCCGGTCAATACCGGCCCGAGCTCCAACATCATTGTTTTTCCCACGAGGGTGCCGACGAAGTAGAGCGGCACGGCGCCGGTGAATGTGTAGGATGCCTGGAGCGCGAGCACGACGCCGGTGAATGCAGCGATAAAGAGCGCGACGGGCAACGAGTCGACGCCGATCCGGCGCATCTGGATCATGACGAGACTGCCCCAGGTGCCGACGTCGCGCAGGCCGCGGAGCATGTCCCGCACGAAATAGCCCACACGGCCGATGTCTTCGATGGCGGAGATGGAGCGACGGCCGAGCGATTCAATCACGGAAAACAAAAGTGGCCAGGATTTCTCCTGGCCACTAGAGGCTCAGTTGTGTTCGCTCACGCGGCGAAGCTCGCCAGAGCCTTTCCGACATCGCCGTCACGCAGTCGCTTCAGCGCGCGGTCGCGCAGCTGTCTGACCCGCTCGCGTGTGACGCCAAGCATGCCGCCGATCTCTTCCAGTGTGTGTTCACGTCCACCGTCGAGACCGAAGTACAGCCGCAACACCTTCGCGTCGCGGCGCTGCAGTGTGTTGAGCGCCTGCTCGATCTCGTCGGACAGGAAGCGATCCATGGCCTGATCTTCCGTGTCCGGCAAATCCTCGGCGATGAAGCGCTCGATGAGCGAGCGATCACCGTCCGGATCGAGCGGAGCATCCAGCCGCACGTCGCCCGTGTTCAGGGCGGCGAGCGACTGCACGACTTCGAGCGACAGCTTGGTCGCGTCGGCGATTTCTTCCGGCGTCGGCTCGCGCCGCAGCGTCTGCCGCAGGTACTCCGCCGTGCGCACGATGCGCGACAGATCGGCGGTGCGGTTCAGCGGCACGCGCACCGTGCGGCCCTGCCGCGCGAGCGCGGCGAGGATCGCCTGGCGGATCCACCACACGGCGTACGAGATGAACTTCACGCCCTGATCGGGATCGAATTTCCGCGCGGCCGTGAGCAAGCCGACGTTGCCCTCGCCGATCAAGTCGGTGAGCGGCAGTCCGCGATTCTGGTATTTCTTCGCGACGGAGATCACGAAGCGCAGGTTGCGCTTGACGAGCTCCTGCATTGCCTCCTGATCGCCCGCGCGAACTTTGCGGGCGAGCGCGATCTCCTCCTTCTGCGTGAGCAGCGGAGTCTTGGAGACCTCGTGCAGATACTGATCGAGGATGTCGCGCTCGTGCTCGTGCGTGCCGAGACCGGTGAGCAGACCCCGGCGGCGGCCGCGGCGCTTGGTCGCGCGCCGTTCCGTCGTTACGCCGGCGGAAGACGCGGCCTTCGCCCTGGTCTTCGGCGCGGGAGCCGCGGCTTTGGTCTTTTTACGAGTACGAGGCATTGGGTCGCCCTATTTGGGTGCTCTTTAGTACGCAGGCGCAGTAAAAATGTTCATGAAACAAGCGAGAATTCGCTTGACACCGCATGAACGCGCCGATAAGATGCCGTGTTCCCGTCTGGCCGTGTACGCCATTTCGGGGGCGGCAATATAAGGGGGGCGTAGCTCAGTTGGGAGAGCGCGTGAATGGCATTCACGAGGTCAGGGGTTCGATCCCCCTCGCCTCCACTGGCAGCGGCGGTAGGGGCGGTAGGGGGCGGGAGAGTGGCGGTAGATGGTCTTGGGGTAAGTGGTTACATTTGCTGCCGACGCGCGGGAATAGCTCAGTTGGTAGAGCACAACCTTGCCAAGGTTGGGGTCGCGGGTTCGAGTCCCGTTTCCCGCTCTCCAGGTAAGGAATAGCAGCACACAGCGACGCGGGGTGGAGCAGTCTGGTAGCTCGCCGGGCTCATAACCCGGAGGTCGTGGGTTCAAATCCCACCCCCGCTACTGAAATGCGAAATGCGGAACTCGGAATGCGGAATCGACGCCGTACGTTTCAATTCCGCAATTCGACTTCCGCATTCCGCATTTGAAAGGGCGGTTAGCTCAGTTGGTTAGAGCGCCACGTTGACATCGTGGAGGTCACTAGTTCGAGTCTAGTACCGCCCATTGCGCGCCCATAGCTCAACTGGATAGAGCGCTTGACTACGGATCAAGAGGCTGGGAGTTCGAGTCTTCCTGGGCGCATACTCGTCTTTCGGGGCGTAGCGCAGTCCGGTTAGCGCGCCTGGTTCGGGACCAGGAGGTCGGTGGTTCAAATCCACTCGCCCCGATTAGGCCGTGCGTCGTGCGTCGTAACGTCGTGCGTGCTGACTGCAATAGCGTAGAGCCGTTTCGACGCACGACGCACCATGCACGGCAGTTCACGCGCCAGTAGCTCAGCTGGATAGAGCGTCGGCCTCCGGAGCCGAAGGTCCCGCGTTCGAATCGCGGCTGGCGCATCAGCAGTGCCGACCAGTCAAGCCCGCGTCAAGTGCATCAAAATCAGCGCGCAGTGGCGCGACAATGTCGCGGATTCTGCCGCGATTCGCAGCACCGCTCGACACTATCTACTCCGGCGTGACCACCCTGCATCGGGCACATAATCTGCCCATCCCTCGTGCGACAGGACCCAACACTCCCGGTCCGCACGATCAGGCTCGCAGGAGACGTTATGCGCAAGGCTTTCATCCTCGTGGCGGCGTGGCTGCTGTCAGCCTGCGCCGGCCGCCCTTCCTCTATAGAACCTGCGTTGGCAGCTGCCACCCGCGAAGTCACCGCGATCAGCGCGTTCACCGGGACCGATTTGCCGCCGAAGTACAGCCGACTCCACGATGAGCCGGGGTGGAAGTGGGTGCTGTGGAGCCATGAACAGCTGTGCGTCGTCGATTCGCGCACGTGGGCGAGCACGCACGTCGGCGATCAAGTGAGTTGTGACTGGCGGCTGCCGCGCGGCTGAGTTACCGGCCGGGGTACACGCCTAACACCCGCAGCACTGGCGCGAACGTACGGAGCTCGTTCAGCGCGTCTTCCATCCGGTCTCGCACCGCACCGATCACATCGAGGTAAAACGAATATTCCCAGGGCCGCCCCGGGATCGGCCGCGACTCGATCTTGGCGAGATCGAGCCCACGCTTCGCGAACACGCCGAGTGCGCGATGCAACGACCCCGGCGTATTGGACAGCGTAAATACCAAAGAGATCTTCGTGTCGCCCGCGGTCTCGACCGGCTCGCGCGCGACCACCAGAAAG
>DASZNX010000483.1:0-2313 GCA_035551075.1 Gemmatimonadales bacterium
GTACAACACACTCGCTGGTCCGCGGATCAGCTCGATACGCCGCGCAAACGCCGTCTCCACCGATGGCCCGTCTTCGTCACTCCAGGAGTAGTCCTCGAGCCGGCTGCCGTTCTCGAGCACTAAGACACGTGGACCCGCGAACCCACGGATCACCGGCTTCCCGATCTGCCCGCCCGTCGTGATCGCGGAGACCCCCGGCAGAGCCTGGACCACATGGGCCAGCGATACTCCCTGCGCCTGCTGCAGTTCATCACCGGCGAGCGCGGTCGCGGGCAGGGATGCCCCTTCGGTCGCGAGGGGTTGCCGTGTCGCGGTTACTGTTACGGGCTCGAGGCGGAAGGGACTCGGCGTGAGGGCGATCTCGAGCGGTTGTTGCGGGATGCCACCGGAGACTTCCCTGACTGCGGGCGCGAAGCCCTGGCGGCGAACTGTGAGGGTGTATCGACCCGGCGGCAGAGGGAGGCGGAAGCGCCCGTCCGCGCCGGTCGCCACGACACGGCCGAGCTCGGGGATTTCGACGATGGCGGACGCGACCGGTTGACCGGCGGCGTCTACGACGCGGCCGCGGATCGTGTCTGTGGGTGGAATGAGCAGCGTAAGGACGAGTGCAAGCATGGCCGTAAAACTAGGGGGCTGGCCGTACGCCCGTCCACGGCAAGATTTCCGTCCCCATGATGAATTGGATCGGCGATTGGGCGAATCTGTTGCTGCGCTGGACACATTTCATTGCCGGCATCGCCTGGATTGGTAGCTCCTTCTATTTCATCTGGCTCGACCGCGCCTTGGCTGCGCCCGCAACACCGCGAGCGGGTGTTGAAGGCGATCTCTGGATGGTGCACAGCGGCGGGTTTTATCAAGTAGAGAAACGTCGCCCCGCGCCGGGCGAGGTCCCACCCGTCCTGCACTGGTTCAAGTGGGAAGCCATGCTGACCTGGATTACGGGCATCTCGCTGCTCGTGCTCGTCTACTACCTGAGTGGCGCTTACCTGCTCGATCCCAGTACCGCCCGAATCGGACGTGGCGCGGCAATCGCGCTTGGAATCGGCCTGCTCGTTGCCGGCTGGTTTTTTTACGACCTGCTGTGGCGCTCACTCACTGCCCGTCGAGGCGTGGCAACGACGATTTCGCTCGCCGCGCTGGCCGCGGCAACGTTCGTGCTGTGTCGCCTGCTCTCCGGACGAGCGGCTTTCATGCACGTCGGTTCCCTGCTCGGCACGATCATGGTAGCGAACGTGTGGCTCCGGATCCTTCCTGCTCAGCATCAGATGCTCGCCGCGACGCGCGCCGGAGTGCCTGCGAACTTCGCGCTGGGCGAGCACGCCAAGCAGCGATCCGTACACAACAGCTACATGACTTTTCCATTGCTGTTCATCATGCTGTCGAATCACTACCCCAGGACCTACTCCAGCCCGGTCAACTGGCTCGTGCTGCTCTTCCTCTTTATAGCAGGGGCGGCCGTGCGACACGCGATGATCGGGCGTGGCGCGCGAAGCCGCTGGGCGCTCGTGCCTGCCGCCTTAGCGCTCGGTGGCGCAATGGTCTTCTCGACCCCCAAGCTTCTGACGAGCGAGATCGGCACGGCAGATGGGACGGGCGAAACCGTGCCGCCGTTCGCGACGGTCCGATCCGTGATCACGCAGCGCTGCCAGCCGTGTCACTCGCAATACCAGACCGACCACACGTTCGGCCCAGCGCCCGGCGGTGTGACGTTCGACACGCCCGAGAGCATCGCGCGGTTGGCCGAGCGTATCAGAGTGCGCGTGGTCGAGACCAGGACGATGCCGCTCGCGAACAAGACCGGCATGACGGAGCAAGAGCGCGAGCTGATCGGGCGCTGGATCGCAGCCGGCGCGCCGCTCCGCTAGGACCTCATGGCTTCGTTAAGTCGGCCGTCGGCAGAAACCGCGGCGGCTTTCGCGGTTTGGCAGCCTGCTCGTACGCATACGCCAGCTTGAGGAGCGTAGCCTCGCTGTTCGCTTTCCCGATGAACGACATCCCCACCGGCAACCCGAACGAGTACCCGACCGGCACGGCGACACTCGGATAGCCGGCGACGGCGCCCGGCGTCGAGCTCGCGCCCAGGAAGTGGTCGCCGTTGACGAGATCCGTCGGCCACGGCGGGCTCCCGGTGGGCGCGACGATCGCGTCCAGATTCTGTTGGGCAAACACGACGTCGAGCCCTTCGGTGCGCGCCAAGCGCTGGTCCTTCGCGAGCGCGTCCTTGTAGGCCTGATCCGTCAGCGGCCCTTTCTCCTGCGCCTGGAGAAACAGCTCCTGACCGAAGTACGGCATCTCGGTCGCTTTATGCGCCTC
>DASZNX010000484.1:0-6017 GCA_035551075.1 Gemmatimonadales bacterium
GCCGCCGCGCCGGTCGCGCCGCCCGCGTTGCATGAACCGGGACGCTTTCGGATCGAGCCCAACGGACCGACGCTGCATTACGTCATCCGCGCCGTCCCCGACGCCGGCGACCAGTTCGGCGCCATCTTCGCTGGAGCGAACACGCAGTCGGCAGAGCTGGGGCTCCAGCAGCTGCTGCTGACCATTCTCGCGGCGTTCTTCGTGGGCATCGTGCCCGCGATTCTCGTGGGTGGCTGGATCTCGGGACGCGCGCTCGAACCGGTGGATCGCATGATCACGGAAGTCCGCGAAATCACCGACGGCCGCAGCCTGCATCGCCGCCTGGCGCTGCCGATGGAACGTGACGAGCTCGGCCGCCTGGCCGACACGCTCAATCAGATGATGACCCGACTCGAGCGCAGTTTCGCGGCGCTGCGCCGGTTCACGGCCGACGCGAGCCACGAGCTGAAGACGCCGCTCACCGTGGTCCGCGCCGGTGTCGAGCGCGCGATCACGCGACACGACACGCCTCCCGAGACGCTCGCGACGCTCGAGGAGACGTTGCAAGAAGTGAATCGGATGACCGAGCTGCTCGATTCGCTGCTCACGCTGGCGCGTGCCGACGAGGGACGCGCCGAGCTGCATCGCGAGTCGGTGGATCTGCGCGACATCATCGCCGAAGCGGGGGAGACCGGCGAGCTGCTCGCCGAGCACGCGGGCGTGGGGATGGAGATTCGTCTCCCATCCGATCCGGTCGTAGTGTCGGTGGACCGAAGTCGCGTGCGTCAGCTCGCGCTCAACCTCATCGAGAATGCCGTGAAATACACACCGCGCGGCGGGCAGGTCTCCGTCGAGCTCGGCAGCAACGACGGGCGCGCGGTGTTCACGGTTGCCGACACGGGCATCGGCATCGCGCCGGGCGACTTGCCGCACGTCTTCGATCGCTTCTGGCGCGCCGACTCGGCGCGAACCCGCACGAGTGAGCGCCCCGGAACGGGACTCGGTCTCGCCATCTGCAAATGGATCGCCGAAGCGCACGGCGGGACGATCGACGTACAGAGCCGGCCGGGCCGGGGGACGACGTTTACCGTCGGATTGCCGCGCGGGTAGATCCACACCGCGTTTTCATCATCCCGTCACGCCGGTGCAAACTCTCGCTCATTAGCCGTCTGTATTTCTCAGACAGGTTCCGTCTGAGAGGCGACGATGTACGACGATCTGGCGCGGTCGCAGCGACCAAGTCCCCTCGAGTGGTTGGTTGTGAACGTCCTCCTTCCGTCAGTGCTGGTGACGTTCGCGTGGCAGGCGCGAGCCGACCTTCCCGCCGAGCGATCCAACACGGCCACCTGGGACCCCGTCGTTTGTGTCCTGCCAGTCCTTGGGCTCGACGAATGGCACTACGGTCCCATTCCCGATGTCTTCCCCATCCTCGTCACAATCCCTCGACCGACGCTCCCTTCTGGAGTCGGCGGCCTTGGACCCCATGTGCGGGTTTTTTTGAAAGCCCTCGTAACTCCTGCCGGCCGGGTGTCCGATTCGTCGATCGTGATCGTGCAGTCCCCGGACGGTGAATTGGACGCTGCTGCCCGCGGCGCGCTCGCCCGAGCGGTCTTTCGCCCTGCGCGACTCGGGGGACGTCCCATCGCAGCCTCGATTACCATCGCAGTCGAATTCAAACCTCGTCGGGGGTGACATCGTGCGCGGCATCAGCTCGGCAGTTTCGATCGGGGCCCATATGGCCGTCGTAGGCGCGGCGCTTCTCGGCAGCGCAAAGACAGGGCGGAGCGATGTGCGTGCGCATCGCGTGCAGATGGTCCTCCCGCCGGTTCACAATGAACACCACGATCAAGGACCCGGTGGGCCGGCCGGTCCGTTGGAGTTTTCAGGACCGCCGCTGGCCGTTGTAACTACCGACGTCGGTCACATCCCGCTCCCGACGGTGCTTCCCGCCGGCACAATCGGCTCAACCTTCTCGCCAATTCTGCCGGCTGGAGCCGCCGGGACGAATGTGCCGTTGGGTGGGAGCGGCTTATGGAGCGAGCAGCCCGCTGAAGTCCTGAGTGGCCCACTTCCGGTCTATCCCGAGCTGCTGCGGCAAGCCGGAGTGCAGGGCAAGGTGGTGCTGGAGGCGATCGTAGACACGACGGGACGGGTCGTGGCGACTTCCATCCAAGTGGTTTCCGCGACTAATCCAGCGTTTGTTGCCGGCGCGCGACAGGCGTTGCTGGCCGCCTTATTCCGGCCCGCGATAGTCGCTGGCAAGCCAATTCAGATGCGGGTACGCATACCGTACGAGTTCACCATACGGAACGGCATAGGACGTGCGCGTTGAACGCGGAGCCGAAGACTCATGCGGCTGTCATCGTTTTGTAATCTTCGGGCTACTAGCGGTCATCTCGCGACGGGTACTATTACTTAGCGAACCAATCACCTGCCCCCTGCCCCGGAGGACATGGCGGTGTTCAATCACCTGATCGAGTCCAATCGCCAGAGCAACAAAAAAGGTGCGTTCGGGCTCGGGTTTGTGTCGTTACTTGGCCACAGTGCGGTCGTGCTCGCCGCTGTGGTCGCCACGCTGACGGCCGGCGAAAAGAAGAATGATCAAACGCTCGACACGGCGATGGTCTTTCTGAACCAGGAAGAGCAGAAGAAGCCGGAGGAGCCACCGCCGCCGGTGGTGGATGTGCCGCAGCTCAAGGGATTCCAGACGGTCGTCGCGCCGACGGACATTCCCACGAATATCCCGCCGATCAACCTGCAGGAGCACTTCGACCCGAAAGACTACACGGGCACGGGCGTCGAGGGCGGCGTGGCGACGGGTATCGTGCCGTCGTCCGATCAGGTTTTCATGGAGTCCGTCGTCGAAGAGCGGCCTGAAGTATTGTCAGGCCCGGCGCTCAACTATCCCGACCTGCTGCGGCAGGCGGGTGTGCAGGGCCGGGTGCTGGTGCAGGCCATCATCGACACGAGCGGCCGCGCCGAGCCGCCGTCGGTGAAGATCTTGCAGAGTCCCAATCCGGGGTTTGACCAGTCGGCAAAGAACTACGTGCTGCGGGCGCTGTTCCGTCCCGCGCGCGTGCACGGCCGCGCCGTCCGCGTGCTCGTGAACTTGCCGATCGATTTCAAGATCAAGCGATAGTCCAGTACTCACAGCACCGCGCGCACTCGAGGAGAAACGATGAGTTACGCTGACCTATGGGCATCGATGGGGCTGTTCGCCAAAGGCATCGTGGTCGTCATGTTCATCATGTCGGCCTGGTCGTGGGCGGTCAGCATTTCCAAGTGGTTGTACCTGCGGAAGTCGCAGAAGGAGACGCGCAAGTTCGCGCCGGAATTCTCACGCTACCTGCAGGAAGAGCAGTTGGACGGCGCGATCGCGCTGGCCGAGAAGAACAAGAAAAGTCACGTCGCGCGCGTACTGGGTGAGGCGCTGGCGGAAGTGAAGCCGTTGCTCCGCGACCGGGCGACGATCACCGCGGCCGACATCAACTCGGCCGAGCGGGCGGTCGAGCGGCAGATGCTGATCATCACGGCCGAGCTGAAGCGCGGCCTCGGCATTCTGGCGACGACCGGCGCGACCGCGCCGTTCGTCGGGTTGCTCGGCACCACGATGGGTATCGTCACCGCGTTCCAGGGCATGTCGGCGTCGGGCGGCTCCGGCTCGCTCGCCGCGATCACCGGCGGCGTGGCCGAAGCGCTGATCACCACGGCGTTCGGTCTCATGGTCGCGATTCCGGCGGTGTGGCTCTACAACTACTTCAGCACCAAGATCGACTTCCTGACGGTCGAGATGACCTACACGTCGAAGGAACTGATCGACTATCTCATCAAGAGCGTCGGCAGCGAGTTCGGCCGCTCGATCTTCACGAAGGAGTTCCAGACCCAGAAGACCTCGCAGACCAGCGGCCCGATCAAAGGATAAGTCGCCATGGCCATGGGTGCTGCTTCGGCGAAAGGCGCGGTAGCCGCGAACATCAACGTCACGCCGATGATCGACGTGATGTTGGTGTTGCTGATCATTTTCATGATCGTGACGCCGGCGATCACGGCCGGATTCCAGGCGACGATCCCCCGGGCTAAGAATCCGGACGCGCGCGAGGAACAGGAAGGCGAGATCCGGTTGGGGATCGACCGGGACGGCAAATTCTATCTCGACGTCACCGGTGCGAACGGAAAGTACACCGGCCCGCGCTATATCAGCGATGCGGATTTGCCGGCGCAGCTGACGAACCTGTACGCGGCGCGGACGATCGACAAAATCATGTATCTCAAGGCCGACGAGGGCGTGAAATACGAGCGCGTCCAGACGGCGCTCGAAATCGCCCGCAAGGCCGGCGTGCGCGTGGTAGGCGCAATCGCCGAACAAGAGCGATCGGTGAAGAAAGCGAGCTGACGGATGGCCATGGGAGGCGGAGGGAGCGGCACCGGACTGAGCTCGGACATCAACGTCACGCCGATGATCGACGTGCTGCTGGTGTTGCTCATCATCTTCATGATCACGCTACCGTTGTCGCGGCGGGACTTCGATGTGCAGGTTCCGCCCGAGCAAAAGCAGCAGCCCAAGCAGAAGCAGCAGGCGAGCGACCAGATCGTGTTGGAGCTGAAAGCCGACGGCTCGTATGCGATCAACACGCAGCCCGTGCCGTTCGAGCAGCTCGACGCGAAGTTTCACGAGCTGTACGACCAGCGGCCGGCCAAGCTACTGTTTATCAAGTCGGCGCCGAATCGCAAGTACGGTGAGATCATCCGGGCGATGGATGTCGCAAAAGGCGCCGGCGTTCAGGTGATCGGATTTACGCCGGCGGAACCGAAACCCGGCGCGCAGTAACCGGACACGCTGAAGCCTATTGCCGGGGCACGATTTGAAACCGTGCCCCGGTTTTCATTCTAGTGTATCTATTCTCCATGGCGAATTCGGCTCCCGCCTCTCGGCCACCGTTCGACGCGTACTCGCTGCCGCTCCCCAAGCGGCGCGAGGGCCCCGCGGCTGCGCTGTCATTTCTCGCGCATCTGACGATCGTCGTGCTCGTGCTGTGGCGTGGCGCGGAGATGTTTGCGAGCGGTGGCGGTGGAGGTGCGGGCCCGCGCGGTGGTGGTGGCGGGGGTGGACGGCCTGCGGTCAGCTGGTTCGCGCTGCCCGCGCCGAGGGCCGCGGAGGCCCAGGAGGTGCCGCCGGCGCCGCCTCCTCCGGCGGTGACGGTGCCGACCGTCGCGCTGCCTCCACCTGAGCCGGTGAAGATCGAGCTGCCGCAAGTCGTCGCTGCTGCATCCGCCGCCGCTGTCGGCACGGGCGCTGGGACGACGGGCGGCCCGGGGCAAGGTCCGGGGACCGGCGGCGGGCAGGGAACGGGCACCGGCACCGGCATCGGTTCCGATTCCGGTCCTGGCTCAGGCGGCGCGCCGGCGAATATTTCCCACGCCTCGCTCCAGTGGACGATCTTGCCCCCGCCGGGCGCGCCCCGTGACGTGAAGGGCAAACGTCACGAGGTGCGGTTTTGGGTCACCGCGGAGGGGCGTGTCACGCGCGTCGAGGTGATTCCTCCCATCAAGGACGGCGGATACCGGCGTGAGTTCATCGACCACATGATGGGCTACGTCTTCAAGCCGGCCACTACTCGTGACGGCCGGCACGTCGACGACGTTACGAGCGTCTGGGTAACCCCGTAGCTTCTCCCATCACTCACTAACCAGGCAGGGTACGTCGGTGCTCGGCGGACAACTGTTTTCCCGGAAGACCGTAGACCAGTGCATTGCCGACAGCGAAGTCAGCGGCGGCCTGCGCCGGACCCTTGGCGCCGTCCAGCTGACCGCCCTGGGGATCGGCGCCATCATCGGCGCGGGAATCTTCGCCGCCATCGGCACCGCGATCAGCGGCGATGCGGGTCACGTGGGGGCGGGCTCCGCCATCGTCATCTCGATCGCACTGGCCGGTGTGACGAGCGCGCTGGCCGCGATCACGTATTCCGAATTCGCCGCGATGATTCCCATCTCCGGAAGCGCGTACACCTACGCGTATGCCACGCTCGGCGAGCTCGTCG
>DASZNX010000485.1:0-5827 GCA_035551075.1 Gemmatimonadales bacterium
GCGCACACGAAATGTCCATGCTTCCGGACTCTCACGAGTCAGTGCGACCGAGCGCCCGCGCGCAGGAGCGCCCTAGCCCGGACCCCAGCCGATCTCCAGCCCCTCCCTAACCCAGCCGATCCCCTCACACGAGCCCGTCCCCGAAGCGCCGGATCAACCCTTCGATGGAGTCGTCGCATTACAGCTACGGAATCCCAGCGAATCGCTACATCCTGATGCACGAGTGCCGCAGGTTTTCGCTGAACTGGCACGAATTACTGCTCGCCGTGCGGTCCGAAACTTGAGAGTCTTCACCCTGGCAAGAGGCAAGGGGATGGCGTATGGTCTGCCGGGGTTGTAATCGTAAAGTGAAAGACGGCGAGGAGCTTTGCTCGTACTGCGGGATGCTGCTTGGAACGGAAGCCATCATTAAACGCGTCCGCCGGAAATTGTCACAGCTCGCGCGCTTTGGACTGGCCGGCCCCCGCCGACCTCTGCTGAAGCCCTAGAAAGCCGCGCGCATTTGCGGATTCTCTCCGTCGTGGGCGCGCGGCCCAACTTCATGAAGCTCGCGCCGCTCGCGCACGAGCTGTCCCGCCGCGGCACGCCACACATCATCGTCCACACCGGCCAGCATTACGACGCCGACATGTCGGACTCGTTTCTCGAGAGCCTCGAAATCCCCGAGCCCGACTTCAATCTTGCGGTTGGCTCCGGCACGCACGCGCAGCAAACGGCCGGCGTAATCGAACGGTTCGAGCCCGTGTGTCTCCAGGTGAAGCCGGACGTTGTGTTGGTCTATGGCGACGTGAACTCGACAGTCGCGGCCGCGCTGGTCGCCGCGAAGCTGGGAATCCGCGTCGGTCACGTGGAGGCTGGATTGCGCAGCCGTGATTGGTCGATGCCCGAGGAGATCAATCGCGTGGTCACCGACCGGCTGTCAGACCTGTTGTTCACCCCGTCTCGCGATGCAGGCGAAAACCTACGGGCAGAGGGGATTCCGGCCGACCGCGTGCACTTTGTGGGTAACATCATGATAGATTCGCTGGTCGCGCTCCTGCCCAAAGCCAGGAAGCGCAATGGCGAGCGTCACGCGCCCTATGCCCTGGTTACGCTGCACCGTCCCGCCAACGTGGACGATCCGGCCACGCTGCGGGAGCTGCTGGAGGCACTGGCCGAGTTGAGCCTGGAACGGCAGATTGTGTTCCCGGTGCATCCCCGGACGCGGGCCCGGATGGAGGAGCTGGGCTGGCATCCGCCGGAGAACGGGCACGACGGCATCCGGCTCTTGGACCCGGTGCCGTACGAGGAGATGCTCAGCCTGGTGCTCGGCAGCGACCTGGTGATCACCGATTCGGGTGGTCTCCAGGAGGAAACGACGTTCCTCGGTGTGCCCTGTTTAACTGTGCGCCCTAACACAGAACGGCCGATCACGTGCAGCGAGGGGACGAACCGCCTCGTCGCCGCGCGGCGTGATGCCTTGGTGGATGCCGCGCGACAGGTCAACCGGAGCGGGCGCTCAGCCCCGCCGACCATCGAGCGGTGGGACGGATTCGCGGCGCGGCGGATTGCCGCAGTATTATGTGACGATGCGCGTTTTGACTAACCCTGCCCCTACCCGTCGGGAGGCAAGGATGGCGGTGCGGTTGGTGCTGGCCGATGACCATTTGGTTCTCCGACAGGCCTTGAAGGCGCTGCTCGAGCGCAGGGGCCTGGAGGTTGTCGCGGACGAGGGAGACGGCAAGGCCGCGGTCGACGCGGTCAAACGTCTCGCTCCCGATATCGCGGTGCTCGATGTCGCCATGCCGGTCATGGGTGGCGTCGACGCCGCGCGTGAAATCGCCCGTCTCAAACCCGATTGCCCCGTCATTCTTCTCTCCGGTGTCGAGGACGCGCGCTTCGTCAAGGAAGCGCTCAAAGTGGGAGTGCGGGGCTTCGTCCAAAAGAGCCAGGGCGCGGAGGATCTCGTTCGCGCGATCGAGGAAGTGCGAGGCGGCCGCTTGTACGTAAGCCCCGGCGCGTCGCAGGCGATCGTCGATGCTGCCTCGACACCCCCAAGCGGGAGCGGCTCACAACTCACGCCGCGCGAGCGACAGGTGCTCGCGCTCGTCGGCGAAGGAAAATCGACGAAGCAGATCGCCGAGGCGTTACACATCAGCGTGAAGACGGCCGAGTTCCACCGTGGCCGGCTGATGAAGAAACTCAACGTTCACGACACGGCGAACCTCGTGCGGTATGCCATTCGAGAGGGGTGGATAGCTCCATAGTTGCAATTCCGTCTTACCCGTCTAACCCGTCGGGCCGGCCGGCATTGAAACCTAGGGGAATCCCCAGGGTACAAAAATCGCCCTATCCTCCAAGCCCGGGCGGATGACTCCTCAGCGCTCTACGCCGGTCCCGCTCGTTCCACGGGGCAGCGGACAATCGAGTCCCATCGTCGGACCGCACGCATTCGGCGCGGACCCACACTGTGTGTCGTGCAAAGTTCTCAAGGCCGCAACGCGCGCCGTGCTGTCGCGTTGGTCCCGCCGGCCGCGCTCCACCGGTCCCGACGAAGTTCAGGAATTATTGAACGCGGTGTGCGGGGCGATCCATCAGGCATGGGTCGACGAAAAACCTGCCGTGCCCGCGAAAGCGGAGGTCGACAAGCGCGTTCACTCGGCGTTTGGGCGACGGCTGCTCGAATTGCTGCGCAGCGAGGTGATCGCTGGATGGCGCGACGGTGGGCTGCCTGACGCGGAGCTGTTGCCGCTGCTCGTCGGAATCGAGCGCGTGCGCGTGGCCATCGAGCCGAGTTGGGCGCAGTCGTTCGCGCAGCATTTGTCGGGATCAGACGGGCTCGCGCTGCTCATGGACGTGGCGCACGATCTGCGCTCGCCGCTCACATCCATTCTGGTCCTTGCCGAGACGCTGCAACGCGGCCAGAGCGGACCCGTCAACGACGTGCAGCGCCGCCAGCTCGGCCTCATCTACACCGCGGCGCTGGGCCTCTCGTCGGTCGCGAGCGACATCATCGAGTTCACGCAGGGCGGCGATCAGCTCGTCGAGTCGGAGCCCGCGGCCTTCTCGGTAACGGCGATGCTCGAGTCGGTGCGCGACATCGTGCGCCCCATTGCCGAAGAAAAACATCTGACCGTGCGCCTGCTCGCGCCCACCAACGACCAGCGCATGGGTCATCCGGTCGCCTTGAGCCGCATCCTGCTCAACCTGACGACCAATGCGCTCAAGTTCACGGACGAGGGTTACGTCGAGATCGTGGCGCAGGAGCGGGAAGGGAATCGCGTGGAATTCGCGGTACGCGACAGTGGTCGCGGCATTCCAGAGGAGAAGATCACGACGCTGTTCCAGCCGCTTCGCAAAGAGTCGGGCCGGCGCGGCCAGCTCTTTTCGCAGACCGGTCTCGGCCTCACGATCTGCCGCAAGCTCGCGTCAGCGATGAAATCGGAGCTGAAGGTGGAGTCGCGCACCGGCTGGGGGACGCGGTTTTTCTTCGAGCTCGACTTACCGATCTGCACCGCGCGCCGCTCCGGCCCGCGCCCCACGCCGCGGCCGCGTGACATTCATCCGGTGCGCAACAGTGGAAGGCATGCGCCCCCCGGGCCTCGCGATAGTGCCAACGGCAAGCGGGTGAGTGGACCCAACCATCGCGACCGGTAGGTTGCTCCCTAACGACCCAACGCACTTCTCGCCCGCTCGATCAGCTCGGATGGCGAGACGGCGTGTGGCGGGCGGGGCGGGCGGGGGGGGGCCGTTCCGCTCTGGCGTGGCACCGGGTGCGCCGGGACCGCGCTGATCCCAGCCTTCAGTCGCACCGCGACGCTCCGCGACACGGAGTCACTGATCCGCTGCACCAATCCTTCGGCGCCGGTCTCGTCGGTGGCAGGCGCGAACACCGTGAATTCCGCCGTTCCCGTGCGGCCGACCGCATCGGACACGCGACCCGCGCGTTTGACCGCGAGCGCCAGGCGGTCGGCGGCGCTGCCGGTCAGCGAGCCGTCGCTCGGTTGGAACACGGCGCACGCGAGCCCGAGCCCGTGACGCGCCGTCAGTGCGGCGAGCTCCTCGGAGCGCCGCGCGAGTCCCGCTTCATTGTAGAGCCCGCTCACGCGATCGATCATGCCCTGCGCGTTGAGTCGATCGAGCTCGAGCTTCCCCTGCACGTAGGCCCCGAGTCGCAGGACCAGCTCCTCCATGTCGAGCGGGTCGCCGCGCAGCTCCCAGGCACCGGCACGCAGCGCCTCGATCTGCTGCGCGCGCAACGCGGGGCCGGCGGTCATCAGCACGATGGGCGTGGCACGCGAGAGTCCGGGTTCGTCGCGCAGCGCGCGGCACACCGCAAAGGCGTCGCCCGACCGGCGGTCGAGAGCGAGATCGAGCAGAATCGCGTCGGGACGCGCGCGGCGCGCCTGCTCCACGATCTGCTGCCGCTTATCGGCGGCGACGACGCGGTAGCCGCCCTGCGTCAACACGCTTTCGAGCGACTCGGCCAGCCACTTGTCGGCGTTCGCGAGGAGCACTAGTGGCTGGACGGCGGGAGTCATGAGGGCGTTATGTTAGCGCTTATGGAGCAGCGCGCTAGGGAATCGGTATGGAGCGTCGCCTTACTGAGTGTCGCGCTATCCGCATGCGCTTCCCTCAAATCCGCGCTCAATTTCCAAAGACCAGATCTGGAGCTCCAGGAGATCAACATCACCGGTCTCGGTTTGACGGGCGGCACGCTCGATCTCGTGTTCGACGTCTACAATCCCAACAAGTACCGCCTCACCAGCACGCGACTGGAAGTTGGTGTGGCGCTCGCGAGGACGGACTTCGGGGATGCCCTTATAGACAAACCCCTGGATCTATCCCCGGAAAATCATAGCAGAGTCGTCATGCCGGTTCGCTTCACCTGGAATGGCGTTGGGGCGGCCGCGCGGTCGCTGCTGCAGTCGCAGGAACTACCATATGATTTAACGGGAGCCGTCCTGCTCGACACACCAATTGGTGAGAAAAGAGTTCAGTTGAAAAGCAGTGGCAAAGTGCCGCTGCGAAAGCTGATTCAGTAGGGCTTATAAAGGAAAAGGGTGAGCTATTCGTAAGCTGATCGACATTCAGTCGCCAACTGAACGAGCCTTCCTGGTTGGAGCACCCCGTAAAGGCTCCGAAGACGCCGCGCACGTCGATGAACACCTCGAGGAGCTGCAACGGCTCGCCGATACCGCGGGTGCCGAGGTGGTGGGACGCACGATCCAGCGCATCGACGCGCCGACTCCCAACTTCTATCTCGGCCAGGGGAAAGTCGAATCGCTGAAAGACGAGCTGTCGTCCGCCGGCGCGACCCTCATGTTGTTCGACGAATCCCTCACCCCGGTCCAGGGCGTGAAGCTCGAGAAAAGCCTCGGCGTCCGCGTCATGGATCGCACGGAGGTCATTCTCGACATCTTCGCGACGCGCGCGCGCAGCCACGAGGCGAAGCTGCAGGTCGAGCTGGCGCAGCTCGAGTATCTCCTGCCGCGGCTGACGCGCATGTGGACGCACCTCTCGCGTATCCGCGGCGGCATCGGGCTCCGGGGACCCGGCGAAACGCAGCTCGAAACGGACCGCCGCGTGATCCGGCGCAAAATCTCGACGCTGCGGAAACGGCTGAAGGATGTCGCCGAGCATCGCGCCAACCAGCGGCAGGGACGGCGCGACGTGCCGTCGGCGGCGCTCGTCGGCTATACCAACGCCGGCAAATCGAGTCTCCTCAAAGCCCTCTCCGGCGCCGAGGTATTCGTCGAGGATCGGCTCTTCGCGACGCTTGACACCCTCGCGCGCGAAGTGGACGTCGGGGAAGGCTATCGCTACCGCATCACGGACACGGTCGGCT
>DASZNX010000486.1:0-8029 GCA_035551075.1 Gemmatimonadales bacterium
GATGACGTGCCAGGTCATGAGCTCGGTGGGCCGAAACCAGCGGTACGCGGTGCGATGCGCCCAGGACCAGAGCAGCAGTTCCCGGCCGTCGACGGTAAACATCCCAGTGGCGATCGTGACGCCATCGGGGAGGGAAACCGAGACGGCGAGGAGCTTGCCGGCGGCGCGCATGTGATGGAAGAAGTGCCTGACCCGATCCTCGCCGAAGGACACGGTATTGCCGCCCCGCACGAACACTTCGCGCAGCTGCGCGTAGTGCTCCGCGACGAAGCTCTCCTCTTCATCATCGAAGCGGCTCACGAGGCCGAGTTTTGCCGCCCGTTTGATGTTGCGGCGCGCGCTGTCCTTGAGCGACTTGAAGGCCCGTGCCTCGTCGCCGGGATAGAGCGGCGCGATATACGTCGGTATCGGCTCGGCACGAAAGCCGACGCGCTGCATGGCGTCACTGTCGAGGTGACCGCTCAACAGCTCGACGTGATGAACGCCGTAGCGACGCTCGAGGAACGCGACGAGCGCCGCGACCAGATCCTGCGGGAGGACACGGTCCGGGTCGAACACGGGCCCCATCGAGGACGTCTGCCAGCCGGGAAGCGGCGACCCGTAGAGACGGAGCGGCCCCAGGCGAGCCAACAGGCCTGGACTGGCGCCGACGATTTCGCCATCGCGTTCGATGACGAGGCACAGCGGAGTGCCGCAGCGGCACGCCTCCAGCCACTCGATCCACGCGCGTTGATGCACGATGCGCCAGTGCGGGAACCGCGCCACCAGTGTGTCCCAGTCGCGCCACTCGGCCGCGGTGGCCTGTCGGACGGTCAACACGTCAGTCGACCTCCGCGCCGAACTCGCGGGTCCGCACGCGTACGTAGTGCCGGTACAGCATCGGAAACCCGGCCCGGGCGAGCGCCTTGATGCGCCGGACGAACAGCGCTGCGCGCCAGCCGCGGAACGCTGCCAGGGCCGCGACCTGCGCGAGCGACGTTGCCGTCGTCGGACAGTAACGTCCCAGCACCCAGCACGGCCCCGCCGCCAGGTGCCGCGGCGTAAGCCAGGGCTCCGAGGTGAAGAGATAGCGGAATCCGGCGGCAGCTCCGGAGTCGAGCACCTCGGGAGAGATATCGCCACCGGGAACCGACGCGACAGTGCACCGCTCGCCGAGGGGCTGCGCGAGAATGTCGCTGCTGACGCGCCACTCCTCGTCCATGCGCGCGCGCGGCTGGTCGCGGAAAATGTCGGGGTGCGTGTGCGAATGGCTGCCCACCACGTGGCCACAACTGCGCAAGTACCGCACGTCGGACGCGTCGACAAAGCGGCGTGTGCCGATCAGTCGGGTGACGAGGAAGAAGTGACCCCGCCAGCCGCGACGCGCGAGCTCGTCGGCGACGCCAATCATGCTGCGCCCGCCGTCGTCGAACGTCAGCAGGCGGTGGCGGCCCGGGATCGCCAGGTTGACGTCGGTAACGAGCTGCGGCGTCCCGGCGGCGCCAATGGCGTCCAGCTGCCGCGCGAAGGCGATGGGACTCAGTTTGTAGCGCGTCGCGGCAGGCCGCTGAAATCCCGAGTCGGACGGGTCGTCGGTCACATCGTGATAGGTGAACGCGGCGAGCTCTGCCTCGGGAGCCCGCAGCGACACCGCTGTCTCGAGCGCGCGGACGACGGTCATCGGGAGAGTGGGACGACTGCCGGATCGCGGCGAGCGCGCCGCCGTTGCAGCAAGTGGTCGAACGCACCACGCAGCGAACCGATCCCGTAGCTGAAATGGACAACCGGGAATACCGAGGCCAGTGCGAGAGCGCAGCGCCAGCCGTGCTTGCGGACCGAGCCCAGCACGCAGACCGTCAGCGTCGCCAGATACGCGGCGGCCACGCTCGCGGCGACGCCCAGCAGCGGGAGGACGGGTGCCAACACCGTCGTGCCGACGAGCACCGCGACGAACACGGCAGGGACGAGCTGCCGCACGGTCATGACCCCATCGGCCTTCTTGGCGACGAGTGGCTTGTAGTAGCCGTACTGGTAGTACATGCGCGCGAGGTCCCGCAGCCGGCGCCGGGCGTAGTAATACGACACCACCTCCGGCAGCAGCAGGATCCGGCCGCCGAATTTGATCAAGCGCAGATTGAACTCCTCGTCCTCATTGCGCACCAGCTCTTCATCGAACAATCCGGCGCGATCGAAGACTTCGCGGCGAAAGCATCCGAACGGCACGCTATCGACCCAGCGGGGCGCGCTGAGGCCGATGCGGAAGTAGGCGTTCCCGACGGCGAACGGGTGCGACAGCCCGACGGCGATGGCCCGCGCCATGATGGTGTCGTCGCCCGGAACCGTCACGATGATGCCGCCGACGTTGTCGGCATCACTCGACTGCAGGGCCTCGACCAACCGCGTGATGTACTCGGGGGGATAGATGACATGGGCATCCATGCGGACGATGATTTCGCCGGTGGCGGCTCGGATGCCGACATTGAGCGCGGCGGGCGTGATGCGCCCGCGGTTGTCGATGACGCGCATGACGCTGTGTTGCGCGACGTAGGTCGCGAGGATCTCCCGGGTACGGTCCTCGCTCATCCCTTCCACCACCAGCAGCTCGATGCGGTCGAGGGGGTAGGTCGTGGCGAGAATGGAGTCGAGACAGGCGGCGATGTAGCGCTCCTCGTTGCGACAGGGGAGCACGATCGAGATCGAGGGGCGGTCTGCGCCGTTGCCGGTGCTTACCATGCGAGCTGGAACTCGCGCAGCCACATCTCGAGGCCGAGCGCGGTAAAGACGCGTTGATACAAGCCGCCGCGACTCACGGTGCCGCCCTGCGCGCGCTCGCGGAACGCGCACAGCCAGCGTCTCAGCAGCGCGCGATCGAAAACGCCGCGCGTCCTTGCGCCGGGTGCCAGCAAGAGATCGTCGAGTGCCGAGTGAAATCCCTGGGGCACCATGCGGTCGAGCGGTATCTGGAATCCATGTTTGGGGTGGTTGGCAACGCTGCGCGGCAGCCAGCGTCGCGCCAGCGATCGCAGGACGCGCTTGCCCGTTTGGCCGTCCGTCTTGAGCCGATGCGGCAACGACAGCCCGAGGTCGACCACCGATTCGTCGAGTAACGGAACGCGAACCTCGATGCTTGCGCGCATGCTCATCATGTCGACCTTGCGCAGCATGTCGGAGGGCAGGCTCACCTCGAACAGACTCCTGGTGAGTCGCTCCGAGAGCGCTTCGAGATCGCCGGGCTCCGGCTCCGGATCGCTTTCATACAACCGATAGACGGGTTCGAGTCCAAAGCGCGCCTCCTGTGGGACGAGCTCCGCCTTCTGATTCTCATTGAGGTAGTTGGCCAACCCGGCGAACAGGACCGCGGGCATCTCTCGCCCCGACTGCGCGAGCGCCACGGCCTTCGAGACCTGGCGCCCGAAATCCTGCGTCCAGCCGGCGAGCCGATTCCCGGCGTCGCGGGCCGCGTGCCGCAGCCACTCCGGCAGGCGCATCAGCTGCACGAGTCGCTGCAAGCGCCAGAAGCTGGGGTAGCCGCCGAACGCCTCATCGCCGCCGTCGCCGGACAAGGTGCAGATGATGCCCTGGTCGCGGATCGCTCGGCACACACCGTACGTGGGAATGAAGCTCGTGTCGGCGAACGGCTGATCGAAATGGCGCAACAGGTCGAGCATGCCGTCCGGTGACAGCGCTTGCTCGGGCAGGTCCACGACCTCGTGCTTTGTGCCGTAGCGTTCCGCCACCGCGAGCGCGGTCTGCGTCTCATCGTCGGCCGCGTCGGGAAACCGCACGTTGAACGTTGCAATGGTGCGCCGGTTCGTCCGTGAATGGGCGGCGACCACGAGCGATGAATCGATGCCGCCGCTGAGCAGTGCGGCGACAGGGACATCGGCGACGGCCTGGGCTTCCACTGCGCGAATCAAGCGGAGCGCCACGTCGTCCGTGGCGCGTTCGTCCTCCCCTTCGCGCAATCGGTCGACATCCGGCCGGACGGTGGTGCGATGGAACACGGACTCGCGGGCCTGCCCGCCGTGCGGCCCGACACGCAGCGTCGTCCCCGGCCGCAGCGCGCGAACGTTCGCAAAGCCCGTCGCCGGCTCCGGGACGTAGCCGAGCCCGAGATAGTCGTAGCAGGCCTGCCGATCGAGGACGGGGCGGAACTGCGGGTGTGCGGCGATCGCCTTGATCTCACTCGCAAACACCCACTCGGTGCCGATGGTCGAATAGAAGAGCGGCTTCACGCCAAACCGATCGCGCGCGAGCAACAGCGAGCGCCGGTGGCGGTCATAGATGGCGAACGCGAAGATGCCGCGCAGGTGTTCTGCGACGCGCTCACCAACTTCTTCGTAGAGATGGACGATCACTTCGGTGTCCGACGTGCCGCGGAACACGTGGCCCTGACGCTCCAGCACGACACGGAGCTCGCGATGATTGTAAATCTCGCCGTTGTAGATGATGAGGATGCGCCCGTCTTCATTGGCGAGAGGCTGGCTGCCCGTCGGCGAGAGATCGATCAGCGCCAGGCGGCGGTGCACCAGCTCGCAGTGGGTGTCGCTGAACTGGCCCTCGCCGTCGGGACCACGATGGGCGAGCAGCGCGGCCGCCCGCTCACGCCACTGGGGCGCGGGAGCGAGCGAGCTCAGATCAAACCGGCCTGCTATGCCGCACATGGCGCGTTCCGCTGCTTGCGACACCTCGCTTCGACCATACCCCCACGACGGACGGCCTCGACGTCAATGGCGCCGAGCGTCGTGAGGGCACGGCGAATCTGGTTTACGCGGCGAAGCCGCTTATAGAAATCGGTCAGCTCATCGTAGGTATCGAGCCGGCACCAGTCCTCGTGCTGGGCCCGGGTCAGCTCGGGATGGACGTGACAGTAGGCCAGGCACGGAGACACGCGACTGAGGAGCGCCTGGAGAACGCGCGAGCGTCGGACGGCCCAGTGGAGCGGGAAGAACACGTCGACCAGCGCATCGGTGACGCGCTTCGCGGAAGCCGGCGGCATGCGTTTCAGGATCAGCCGGTACAATGGTGCGAGCTTGGTCAGTCGCGACAGCGTCCACGCATAGTGGTCGATGATGAGACGCCCACCGGGCGCCACCATCCGCCATAACGCGGCGATGCTGTCTTCCGGGGACGGCGTGTGCTGTAACACGCCCAGGCAGACGACGATGTCGAACGATCGCGCGGGAAAGGGCAGGTCGCGAAGATCGGCTTGCGCTACGACATAGTTCGGCACGTCGCCGATGTTCCGGCGATTGGCGTCCACCGCCGAGCTCAGATCGACCGCATGCACGAGCGCGCCCGCGTTCACCAACAACTCCGTAAATCGCCCGGCCCCGCAGCCGGCCTCCAGCACGCGCAACCCCGCGACGTTCTCGAGCGGCATGCCGAGGCAACGCTCGAGACGGTCGCGCGAGAACGTGGCTCCCGTGCGGCTGTCGAGCTGCGTCTGCGCGTGCAGATTCCATTGCAGGCCGAACGCGCTGGTGTAACCGTCCGAGGGGACGAAGCGGGGAATGGAGCGCACCACAGGGACGCGCTCCCCCATCGACGAGACGAGGATTTCCCCATCCCGTCGCAGCGGTGCCCCAGTGCGGGGGGAAACGAAATCGACCATGCTGGCGCTCGACGCGTGAATCGTCTGCACGGGTGTGCCGGAAATCACGCGGCCACGTCTATGCAGAACCCGTACGGCAAGGTGTGGCTCCGCAAACTGTGGTAACTGCGGGAGTTAGCAAGTCGTGGCGAAGCACGTAACGCGTCGTTTGTGGCAACGGCGTTACATAAGCGCGAGCGGGCGCTACTGCGCCGCTGGCCGTATGACTCCCAGGTAATGCGTGCAGAGAACGGGGAGGTGGGCCAGCAGATGGTACAGCAAGCTGAGTCGGGCGGGGATGCGACGGGCCAGTGGGGGCGCGAGCGTATTGCGCTTCAGCGTGATCCGGCAACCGGGGAATAGGGCGCCAATTTCCGCGCGCCCGACTCGACGCACATCAGGATTCCGCGGGTTGGACACGTAAAAGTCATACCACAGGATCGTGCCGTGCTGTGCGAGCACGCGCAGCAGCTCGCGAGCGGCCAAACGCCGGACATGCTGGTCGAGTAGCGAGGTAAACAGCATCGACTGGAGCACGATATCGAAGGTGCCGTCGCGAAAGGCTAGATCGGTCACGTTTTGGCACTGCACATGGACGCCGGCCGCACAGCGCTGGCGGGATTCCACCAGGAATTCCGGCAGCAGATCGATGCCCCACAGGTTCTCGGGAGCGAAACCCCAGCGCACGAAGTCTCTCAGCCAGGCGCCCGTTCCACATCCAACCTCCAGAATTCGTGCCCGGGAGAACGGAACGCGGAGACCACACAGGCAGGCGAGGACCTCTCGTTCTCGCTCCTGACGCGAGTTTACGTAGTACGGGTTGGTCCACGATGACTCGCGGTCGAGGCGCTGCGTGCGCCGGCGCGCGTAGGCTTGCCGGACCCGCGCTGTCTCGGCCTTGACGCGCTCTGCCAGCGGTGTGGAAAGGGCCGTCATCTGGATCCCGGCACGACGTCAGGCGCGGGCTGCCGCCGCGCGCTCACGACCGCGTAGGCGAAGGAGAACCAGAGAAACTTGGATGCGATCCAGTTGCCGCTCATGTTCGCCGTGAGCGCACTGACGATGAGCGCGAGCGGGAGCACGCCCTCGGGGCCACTCCGCCCCCGCGCGGCGGCGATCACGCATATCGCGAGTCCGATGCCGAAGCCGATCGTGCCAAGCAAACCGGTGGCGGTGAGTGCTTCGAACAGCAGATTGTGGGTGTCGCGCTTCGCGCGATTGTAGAACCGGCTGCCTTCGCGAATCGAGAGCTCATATTGATTGTTCATCGGCCCCCAGCCGATGAGCGGTTTTTCGAGGATCATTTGTGCGACGATGGGATAGAGGTCCTCGCGCCCCGCCATCGCACCGGACTCCGCGGTGTCGCGCAGGCGGTTGTGCATCACCGGCGTCGCATACGCGAAGGCCGCGATGACGCCGAGGACGCCGACCGCGATGGCGCCGCTACGGATACGGCCCCAGGCATTCTCGCGCCGCGCCAGAAACAGGGCCAGCAACCCGGCGACGAGGGCGATCAGACCGCCGCGCGATCCGGTTTCAACGATGGCGTACGCGATGAGCGCGCATCCCGGGAGCACCAGCACGCGCGGCTTGAACAGGGGACGCGCGCGCCCGTACCCGATTCCCAGCAGCGCGATGAGTCCTCCGGCGAGGATCATCGCGGCGTTGTTCTCGTTCTGGCCGAACGCCGTCAGGCGCTCTCCTCCCGTCCAGACGACGGTGACCGTGCGCCCAATCCCCACCATCGGTAACACCGATCTGAGCAGGCACGCGAGGCCGAACACCACGAGCGCAGCCGACGTCACCGACTCATCTTCGAGCAAATTCGTTACGGCCCAGAAATAGATGACGCACTGCACGATCAGCAGGAAGTCATGCACCACTTCGCTCGAATCGTTGAGAAAATTGAGGCTTCCCGCGAGGACAAAGACGCACAGATACGCACAGAAGGGCCATACGGCGAGCGGAATGCGGCCATAGCTGCGCCGCGGCTGCAACAAGGTCGCGCCCAGGAACAGGGCCGTCGTCAACGTCGGGATTTCGACCGGCAGCGATTGCCGGTTGGGAATCTCGAACGGGATGGATACAAGCACGACGTAGAACGCCAGCCGGACGATGGCGAGCGACCGAACATTAGCCACGCTGTAGCGCTCCTCGGCGGGCCACGCGCCAGATCTCACGCGTCCTTGCGACCACTCGCGCCCGGTCGCTGCTCCCGAGTCCTATCACGAGGGTAAGCGGCAACAACAGCGCCGCGCTCACGACGACGGCAGCCGCGCAAGTCAACCAGCTGGGCGCAAGGATCCGCTCCCCCGCTACCGCAGCGGCGCCGAGCAACACGATGGTCGCAACCGTCGGACGCACAAGGGGCGTCCACGGCACAGCGCGGCTACCATTGAGTGAGGCATTCGCCAGCATGGGATAACCGATGCTCTGAATCGCTCGACCCGCGAGCAG
>DASZNX010000487.1:0-8627 GCA_035551075.1 Gemmatimonadales bacterium
GGAACAGCCAGAGCAGCATCACGAACGCGAACCCATTCACGTCGTAACCGGTGAGATCGCCGAGCAGCTCGCTGGCCGTAGGCTTCAGCGTGAAGGTAAAGATCGTTGCCTCGATCATCGACCAGAACACGAGCATGAAGAACGCCGGCCATGGAACGCCGGGGCGGCGTGAGGTTGCGTCAAGCATCGCGAGCGGCGACGTGATCGCGCTCTTTACCAGGCCGACGACGAGCCTGCCGCTCAACTTGATGAGTCCCCAGATCCAGCCGACCAACACGATGAGGAAACGCACGAGGCCGGCCCAGTAAAACCACACCATCCGGAGCGCATCCCACCACGCGAGCGCGACCGATTGCATCAGCGTCACCGACCGCCCCAGCCGGAAGGGGATCGTGTAGAGCGAGACCATCGTGCCCCAGATCCCTGCGACGAACACGCCGGCCGGCAGCGCCAGGAGCACCGCGGAACCGGCGAGCATCCAGAAGGAATCGCCTTGCAAGATGGTCCCGAAAACTTTGGCTTGAAACGGCACGATCCACGCGAGCCCAGCCATCACCCAATCGAACAGTTGCGAGAGGATGAATGCCCACTGCTGGGTCTGCGCGGCGTTGGCGACTTCTTGCATAGGCGCTCCGGATGGGGGGAATCGGCGGCTCATTGTTATAGCGGATGACCGACGAGAAACGTGATGCCCGTCACGCCGCGCATACGCCTTGCGCAAAGTGCTGAATTGGCGCTACTCATCTCGTTGTGTCCGATGACCCAAAGCGATTGATCGTCGTCGGCGATCGTGTGCTCATCGCGCCCGAGGAGGGCGAGGAGCGTACGAACGTCGGCCTCTATTTGCCCCCCTCGGCGATCGAAGGACGGCAGGTGCAAGGCGGCCGCATCGTCGCCACGGGGCCCGGCACGCCGATGGCCGAGCCCGCGAGCATGGACGAAGAGCCGTGGAAGATCGCGCGCGCCGAAGTGAAGTACCTGCCGATGCAAGCCGAGATGGGCGACTACGCGCTGTTTTTTCGGAAGGCCGCCGTCGAAATCACGTTCGAGGGAAAGACGTATCTCGTGGTCCCACAGGCTGCCATTCTCGTACTGGTGCGGGGGACACATGGCTGACATCGGCTGGGCGCGGAGTCGCGGCGATCGCGCGGAGGGGCAGGGGCTGCGGCGGGGCGCCTGGTACCGCGTGGTCGAAGACAGCGGGAAGGATTACGTCGTGGTCGACGTGCACCATGTCGAGATCCGCGTGCCCAAGAAAGACCTCGACATCCGCACCCAGCGCCCCACAGCGTGGAGCGTCGTGCGCCAGCCGCACCTGGTATGCCCCGGATGCGCGAGCCGCGCCGTGATTCCCGAAGGCATGAAGGACGCCAAGTGCAATGAGTGCGGGCGCGTGTATCCGATCGACTGGAAAGACTCGGGCTAGCGCTACTACGGCTGCGGCGCCGGCAGCGTCATGTGCAGATTATGCACGAGAAACGCCCAGCGATCGGTCTGCTCCTCGATGACCTTTGCCGTGGGCTTGCCCGCACCATGGCCGGCCTTGGTCTCGATGCGAATCAATACCGGCGCGGAGCCGGCCTGGGTCGCCTGCAATGCCGCCGCATACTTGAACGAGTGCCCGGGCACGACACGATCGTCGTGGTCCGCAGTGGTGATGAGGACGGGCGGATAATGCGTTCCGGGCTTCATGTTGTGCAGCGGCGAGTACTTGTAGAGAAACGGAAACTGGCCGACGCTGTCGGCCGAACCGTACTCCGTCACCCACGCCCACCCGATCGTAAATTTGTGAAAGCGCAGCATGTCCATCACGCCGACCGCGGGCAACGCCGCGCCGAATAGGTCGGGTCGCTGGTTCAACACCGCGCCGATGAGGAGGCCGCCGTTCGAACCTCCGCCAATCGCCAGCTTCGGCGTTGACGTGTACCCCTCGGCGATCAGGTACTCGGCGGCGGCAATAAAGTCGTCGAAGACATTCTGCTTGCGATCGAGCATCCCCGCCTGGTGCCACTCCTCACCATACTCGGAGCCCCCGCGGAGCACCGCTTGCGCGTAGACGCCGCCCATCTCAAGCCAGGCGAGCACGCCGATCGAGAAGCCCGGCGTCATGTTGATGTTGAATCCCCCGTACCCATACAGGTACGTCGGGTTGGATCCGTCCTTTTTCAGGCCCTTCTTGTAGGTGAGGAATAGCGGCGCGCGCGTGCCGTCCTTGCTGCGATAAAAGACCTGCACGGTTTCGTACCCAGCGGGATCGAACGCGATCTCCGGCGCCTTGAACACCGTCGAGCGGCCGGTCTTGAAGTCGTGACGAAAAATCGTGGTCGGATAAAGAAATGACGTGAACGCGTAAAACATCTCGTCGTCATGCCGTTCGCCGGTCACCTGCGCGATCGAGCCGAGGGTCGGCAACGCCACGTCGCCCACCGGCTTGCCGGTGAGCGCGAACAACCGCAGCTGCGACGCCGCGTCGTGGAGATAGCGCAGCACGAACGTGTCGTGAATGATCTGCGACCCCTCGAGCACGTCCTGCGCCTGCGCCACGACCTCGCGCCATGCGCTCTTCTCGGGATGCCGCGTATCGACGGCGATCACACGGCCGCGTGGCGCGTTCTGATCGGTCTGGAAATAAAACGAGGGCCCGTCGTTGCCGAGGAACCCGTACGAGGCATCGAAATCATCGAGCAAGCGCACGACGGGCGCGTCCAGCTTCGGCCGCTGGGCATCGCCGAGATCCTGGTAGTAGACGCGGTTCCGCCGGTCGGTACCCAACCACACCTGATAGACGGCGTAGCGCCCGTCGGCGCTGACCTCGACCGAGAAACCCCAATCGGGATGATCGGGGCGCTCGTAGATGAGTCGATCCGCCGACTGATCGGTGCCGAGCCGATGGTAATAGACTTTCTGGTTGCGATTCACCTCGAGCAGCGGGTCGGTCCCCGCGGCAGGCTCCGGATAGCGGCTGTAGAAGAAACCCGCGCCATCGTGCGTCCAGGCCGCGCCCGAAAACTTGATCCACTTCAGGTGATCGCTCCGATCCTGTCCGCTCGCGACGTCTCGAACATGGAATTCCTGCCAGTCCGATCCGCTCCCCGACGTGCCGTACACCAGGGTGCGGCCATCCTCGGCGAGCGCGAGGGTCGAAAGCGCGACGGTGCCGTCCGGCGACAGCGTGTTGGGATCCAGCAGCACCTCGGGCTCGGCGGTCAGCGAGCTCTGCTTGTAGAGCACCGATTGGTTTTGCAGACCTGAGTTCTTGAAGAAGAAGTAGCGGCCGCCCTTCTTGAAGGGCGCGCCATACTTGGGATAGTTCCACAGTTGCGTCAACCGCGCGCGAATGCGTTCGCGCTCCGGAATCTGCTCCAGATAGGCGAAGGTGATCTTGTTCTCGGAGTCCACCCAGGCTCGGGTCTCGGGGGAGTCCACGTCTTCGAGCCAGCGATAGGGATCGGCGACTTTGGTGCCGTGGTAGTCGTCGACCACATCGCTCTTGCGAGCCACGGGATAGCTGATCGTCTGAAGGAGCATGAGTGCCGGATAGAGGAAGGGAGTCATGAGGCGTAAACGTGACCCCGCCCGCGCTTTTGGGGTAGGGGGTCGCGCTCCGCAGGCTGGTATCTGTGAAACGTGCCGTTCACTGGGGATCTCGACGCCGCGCGGACAGTGCTGCGGGACCGGTTCGGGCACCCGCAGTTCCGCGTGCATCAGCTGAAGGTGCTCGGCCCGCTGCTCGCGGGTCGCAACGTACTGGCGGTGTTGCCCACTGGAGCCGGAAAATCGCTTTGCTATCAGGTTCCCGCGCTCATGGGTGGCGGCCTCACGATCGTGGTCTCGCCGCTGATCTCGTTAATGCAGGATCAGGTCGGTGCGCTCCGGCGCCGCGGCATCGCGGCAGCGTACTTGAACAGCCATCTCGATCTGCGCCAGCGGCGCGTTGTGCTGGAATCGGCGATCACCGGGCAGATCGTATTGCTCTACTGTGCCCCCGAGCGGCTGCCGTCGCTCACGCGACGGCTCTGCGATAGTGGGACACCAATCGCGCTGCTCGCCATCGACGAAGCGCATTGCATCACGGAATGGGGCAACGAATTCCGCCCACTGTACCGGCGCATCGGCGTATATCGGTCACGTCTCGGCAACCCGCGGACGATCGCGCTGACCGGAAGCGCCACACCAGCCACGCGTGCCGATATCCTGCGCATGCTGCGAATCTCGGACGCCGAGATCGTCGTGACGTCGTTCGATCGGCTGAATCTGATGTTCGCGACGCAGCGGATCCGGGACGATCGCGAGCGGTTCGCCATCATTCGCGGGCGGGTGAAAACAGCAACCGGCGCGACTCTCATCTATACCCCCACGCGGCGGCTCACCGAGCTTGTCGCGCGTGCGCTGCTTCGCACCAGCATCCGCGCCGCGCCCTATCACGCAGGGCTGAGCGCCGGCGTGCGCCGCCGTGTGCTGCGGGCATTTCTGTCCGAACAGGTGAACGTCATCGTGGCTACCAGCGCGTTTGGCGTGGGCATCGACAAGTCCAATGTGCGTCAGGTGCTGCACTGGGGACCGCCGCAGACGCTCGAGTCATACTATCAGGAGGCGGGGCGCGCTGGGAGGGACGGCAGGCCGTCCGAGTGTCTCATTCTGTGGCGTCGAGCAGACTTCGCCTGGGGGAACATCCATGGCACAATGAGGCGGTACGTCGAGTCCAAAGTGCACCATCGGGAAATGATACTGGAGTACTTCGGCGAGCCATGACGATATTTCGGAGTGCACGATAGCCTCTACTTCTCGGATCATCATCTCCAGGTCAGGGAGATGGTACGAGACTTCGCGAAGAACGTCGTCAAGCCCACCGCGCGGCAGTACGATCTCGACAGTCGATTCCCCTGGGACAATGTCAAACAGATGGCCGAACTAGGATTGTTCGGCATCCCATGGCCGGAGGAGCTCGGCGGGTCCGGGATGGATTACCTCTCATACATCACCGTGATTCACGAGCTCGCGAAAGTCGACGCGAGTCATGCCATCACCGTCAGCGCCCATACGACGCTCGCCACGTCGCCGATCATGGATTTCGGCACTGCCGAGCAGAAACGCCGCTTCGTGCCGTTCCTCGCGACAGGGAAGGTGCTCGGCGGGTTCGGACTCACGGAGCCGGGCGCGGGCTCTGATGCGGGCGGCACCAAGACGACCGCCGTCGACCGGGGCGATCACTACGTTCTGAATGGATCGAAGATTTTCATCACGCACGCGGGTGTCGGCGAGATCTTCTGCGTTACCGCCCGGACCGATGCGGCCGCGAAGCGCACCCACGGCATCACCGCGTTTATCGTCACCAAGGATACGTGCGATCTCGAGGAGACCCAGCGCGTCGGTATCGGCCATGCGCCGGCGAGCGAGCTGCCCAAGAACCGCGGGGTCCTCTCCGGAAAAAAGGAAGACAAGCTGGGCTGGCGGGCGTCGGACACCCGCGAGTTGATCTTTCAGGACGCCGTCGTGCCGAAAGAGAATGTCCTGGGCACGGTGAACAACGGGTTCCGGCAGTTCCTGCACACGCTCGACGGAGGCCGGATCGGGATCGCCGCGCTCGCGCTCGGTATCGCCGAGGGCGCCCTCGAGGAGTGCGTCACCTACACGTCCACCCGGAAACAGTTTGGCCGGCCGATCGCCAGCTTTCAGGGCGTCCATTTCGCCCTCGCCGACATGGCGACCGAAATCGAAGCCGCCACGCAGCTCGTGTATCATGCCGCGTGGCTGAAACAGCAGGGGCATCCGTTTAAGAAGGAAGCGGCGATGGCCAAGCTGTACGCCTCGGAGCTTTGCATGCGCGCCACCACGAAAGCCGTCCAGCTTCACGGAGGCTACGGCTATACGACGGAATACCCGGTCGAGCGCATGATGCGTGACGCCAAGATCTGCGAAATCGGGGAAGGAACCAGCGAAATCCAGCGCATTGTCATTGCGCGGCAGCTGCTTGGCAGTCTGATAGATTGACCTAACTCTTGCCTCATCCTAGCTTTGCCCTCATGAATTGGTTTTTGGCGTCACTCAGCCGCCTACCCAATCGCATCTCCCTGCCCATCGCATCGGGCTCGTTGGACTATTGCTGGGACAACCACAGGCTTCCCTCGGGGTGCTTCCCGGAGGGGCGCGAGGGTAACTGCTTTGAAGCGCGAGATTCTGATCAGTGGAAGCCCGCGAGAAACACGCGTGGCCATTCTCGAGGACGACCGCCTTGTTGAGCTCCTGGTCGACCGCCCCGATGCCCGCCGCTCGGTGGGCGACATCTATCTCGGCAAGGTCGAAGCCGTGTTGCCCGGGATCCAGGCCGCGTTCGTCGACATCGGCGCTGAAAAAAGCGCGTTCCTTCACGCCTCGGATCTAATCGAAGCTGACGAGGACGAAGACCCCGAAGAGCGCAGCGAAGCCGACGACGCCGACGACGAAAACGGAAACGGGAATGGCAATGGGGGTGGCAACGGCGGCAAGGTAGTAGCCACCCGCCGCGGCCCGCCGCGCTCGCGCCGTCGCCAGGCCCCGAACATCGCCGACGAGCTGAAACGCGGTCAGACCAAGCTCGTCCAGGTCATCAAGGAAGCCATCGGAACCAAGGGACCGCGCGTCACCGCGCAGGTCTCGCTCGCCGGACGTTTTCTGGTCTACATGCCGTTTGCATCGAAGGTCGGCGTCTCCCGCAAGATCGAGTCGCGCGAGCAGCGCGCCAAGCTGCGTGACATGGTCACGAAGCTCGTCCCGGCCGATTCCGGCGGCTGGATTATTCGGACCGTGGCCGATGATTTGACCGAAGCAAGCTGCAAGCGCGAGATCGATCATCTCCTGGGACTCTGGAAGAAGATCAAGCGCAAGGCCGCTTCGGGCCGCGCCCCGCAGCTGGTCCAGCGCGAGACCAGCCTCACTCGCGGAATCGTGCGCGACCTGCTCTCGGACAAGGTCGATCTCCTGCTCGTCGACTCGAAGCTCCTGTACAACGAAGTGGAGCAATACCTCAAGCAGATCGATCCCGAGCTGCTGCCGAAGGTCAAGCTGTACCATGACGAGACCCCGCTGTTCGACGCGTACGACATCGAGGCGGAGATCCGAAATCTCTTCAAGCAGCGCGTCGATCTGCCGACGGGCGGCTATCTCATCATCCAGCCTACAGAGGCGTTGATCTCGATCGACGTGAACACGGGGCGCTACACCGGCAAACGCGATCCCGAAAGTACGATCCTGCGCACCAACATCGAAGCCGCGCGTGAGGTGGCCCGCCAGATCCGGCTGCGCGACATCGGCGGGATCATCGTGGTCGATTTCATCGATATGGAGACCAAATCCAATCGCGATAAAGTGCTGCAGGAGCTGCGCACCCATCTCGGCCGCGACCGAGCGCGGACGCGGGCGTTCGCTGTTTCCGAGCTCGGTCTCATCGAGATGACGCGCCAGCGCGTGCGGCCGTCGCTCTGGCAGTCTATGACGACGGAGTGCCCGACGTGCACCGGCACTGGTCGAGTGTTCCGGCCCGAGGTCGTGGTCCGGAGGATGGAGCGGTCGCTCAAGCGGGCGGGCGCCGACCACAAGGAACGGCAGCTCTCGGTCCGTCTTCACCCTGAGGTTGCGCTGTATCTGGTAGAGCAGGAGCCTAACTTCCTGCGGCAGCTCGAGAAGCAAACGGGACTCGAGCTCGAGGTCAGGGACGATCCGATGATGCGGCTGGATGAGTTCAGGATGATGGCGAGGCCAGCTGGAAGGGACGTCACTGAGCAATACGCGGTGGCTTGACCTTGACCAAACCCTAAGTGGCAATTAGCCTTCCGGCCCTATGTCCTACGCGATTTTCACCACCGGCGGCCGGCAGTTTCGCGCCGAGCCGGGCGTCACGATCAAGGTTCCGCTACTCGATGCGAAACCGGGCGACGAAGTCTCGTTCGACCAGGTCCTCGTGGCGAGCGATGGAAAAAGCGTCCAAACGGGCGCTCCGAAGCTGAAGGGCGCGAAGGTGACCGCCGAAGTCGTGCGGCACGGGAAGGGCAAGAAGATCCGGATTTTCCGGTTTGCACGGCGTACCGGCTATCGTCGCAAGGCGGGGCACCGGCAGGACTTCACCGAGATCAAGATTGCAGATGTAAAGGTCAGCTAACATGGCTCACAAAAAAGGCGTCGGCTCTTCACGCAACGGGCGCGACTCAGGTCCGAAATATCTGGGTGTGAAGCGCTTTGGAGGCGAATTCGTGACCGCCGGTAGCATCATTGTCCGGCAGCGGGGGACGAAGTTTCATCCCGGCAAGAATGTTCGGCGTGCGTCGGACGACAGCCTGTTCACTACCGTGGATGGCCAAGTCAAGTTCGAGCACAAGAACAAGAAGAGAATGCAGGTCAGTGTGTATCCGGTGACTGAAGCCGCGAAGAACTAGGCGCACGGGACAAAAAAAACTCAGGCGGTCGAGATCCAAACGGTCTCGACCGCCTTTGTGTTACCCATCTGGATTCCGCACTATACGTGTATATACACGTATCGAACTCTGGGGAAGAGGAGGGCCGTCCCCTACCGCCTAGTATTTCGGCGGCAGCGACTTGTATCGCTCCAACAATTCCGTTTGCCGGCTGCGGAGCGGAATTTCCCGGCCGCGAAT